>JACRKQ010000081.1 GCA_016219705.1 Candidatus Saganbacteria bacterium
AGCAAAAATACATGGTTCAGTGATAATAGCAAATTTACCCCAATATATCGGGGTAGAAATTATAAAAAGAAAGAGGTGAAAACTGAGTATATGAGACAGAGTTGATATTGCATATATCATACTCTTCTTTATATACCAGGTGAGCAATGGATTGGATGTTATTTGGCCAAATAGCGTTATTAATAATCATTTTTGTAGCGGCGAAGACCTGCGCTAAATGTTGGCATGATTCTTATTGTACGAAATGTAAAGAGTAAGAAAAACGGCGGCATTGGTTGACTCCCGCGAGGAGTCATCTAGGATATTTTTAATGAAAACAGTAAAAGAAAAAATAAATATTGCCGAGCTCAAACAAATGGCCGAGAATCGATTTGGTAATTTTGTCAAGGCGGTAATCGATATTGAACAAAAAATTATGGTTGTGGATGCCGAGCTCCATGCTGACGAAGAAGCGCTTTTGATTGAAAACGGTTCCAGGCAGGAAAACCTCTGGGGAATAAATATTTATCCCGAGCTGAACAAAGATGAAGTAATTGAATTTAATTCGATGATTAATTTAAAGCCCCGCCAAAACAACAGAACCAGAGGCGTTGAAGATTGCAAAATCAGAGAAAAAATATTGGCGATTACCGCTCGCTTGATTGAGAAATGAATATCCAGCATAAAGAACTGGCCGCTGGAAAATGGAAAACGCTGACTTTTGCGCAACAGATGGCCAATATTGGCAGTGAAATCGATCGAGCGATAAACTGGCGCCGGAAAAAAAACTTGAACTATAGTCAATTGGCTTTTGATCGTGGACTGGAGCTTCTGGATTTAACCATCGACTTAGCAAAAAAGCCTGCATACCTAAAAGAATTATTACGGGTAAGAGAAGCTTTGGCCGACTATTTTATCTTCGATAACGAATATAAATCCACAGAAAATGATTGGCAGGATTATTTTTTAGCTTTTAACTATGCTGCGAGAGTAAATTAAGATAATTGGTTTTCGATTTTTTTACATTGTCTATTGCGCCATCGTCAAGAGCATCTTAAAACTTTTTCTCGCAAACAACGCGTGTGGGTCATTAGCCGGCATAATAGTATATTTCTAATTCTTAAAAATCGTTTGTATCCCTACGCGAATAAAACGGACAGCGATCGCGGCCATTAAGATCGCGGCAATTTTAGTAATGATCAGCGAGCCATTGTGGCCGACATATTGATAGAGCCTGTCCGCAAAAAATAGCGTCAGCCAAACGAAGACAAAACAGATGATAACCCCTGTAACAAAGGCCGGTAAAGGAAAAAGACGGCTCATGACTAAAGCGGTGGTAATTGCCCCCGGCCCGACCAGGAGGGGCGACCCAAGCGGCACGACGCCAATATCTTCTTTGTGCTCGACAATAATTTTTCCCCGCATCAGAATTTCCACTGATATTAAGAAAAGCAAAATTCCTCCAGCAATGGTAACGTCATCAATGCTTAAGCTGAACAGATCAAAGAAAAGACTGCCGGCAAAGACAAAAAAAGCTAATAATAACAATCCAGTGATAATCGCGGTCAGGGCAATTTTGTTCCGTTCGCTCTTCATCGAGCCCTCGGTCAGACTGATATAGAAAGGCAGATTGCCCAAAGGGTCGGTAATTATAAATAAAGCCAGGGCAACTCGGATCGCCTGGGTCCAGAAATCCAGCATATTAAAATCCAATATCATGATGTAGGTGATTATCTTCTTTTTAAAAAGTAACGTCAAGGACTTTTTTTTAAGTTGCGACTATTTCCCCATTTCGTTATAATAGAAATTATCGACTATCAGTTATAAATTATAAGTTATCGATTATAAGTTAATTTGGGGCCGTAGCTCAGCTGGGAGAGCGCTAGATTTGCATTCTAGAGGCCAGGGGTTCGATCCCCCTCGGCTCCATTTTAATCTAGAAATTTTATTGCCAGTCGGATGAATATGCGGAATGCGAAGTTGTAGCGGATCATTGCGAACGAGTTTTTTTATTTGACTGCATCCACGTGGAAAATTGGCAGCAGCTTAGAAAATTGATTTAATCTTCAAATATCTGCTCCAGCAAATTTATCTGAAATTTCTTCTTAGTTTTTAAGATATTAAATTGATGGTAAAGATCAAGTCAGCAAAGAAAAATTGAGATAATGTGATCCGTGATTTTCCCAATAAAAAACCCGGCAGCGTTCTACTCTCCCCCTAAGCGAAGCCTAGGAGTACCATTGACCTTGAAGGCTTTCACTTCCGTGTTCGGAATGGGAACGGGTGGGACACCTTCGGTATGACTACCGGGAATTTTTTTAATTAAATTTAATATGGTTCATGGCGAAAAACCGGAAAGTTAGATCAAATCCTCGACCGATTAGTACTGGTCAGCTCAGACGTCACCATCTTTACACCTCCAGCCTATCAAACCCGTAGTCTACGGGAGGTCTTACTCCCTCGATTGCTCGAAGGATGGGAAAACTTATCTTTAGGTGGGCTTGACGCTTAGATGCTTTCAGCGTTTATCCCTTCCAGACATAGCTACTCTGCGTTTGCAGGAGGCCCCACAACAGATACACTAGAGGTCTGTTCCTTCCGGTCCTCTCGTACTAGGAAGAACTCCTATCAATTTTCCTGCGCCTGCACCAGATATGGACCAAACTGTCTCACGACGTTCTGAACCCAGCTCACGTACCGCTTTAATGGGCGAACAGCCCAACCCTTGGGACCTTCTCCAGCCCCAGGATGCGACGAGCCGACATCGAGGTGCCAAACCTCCTCGTCGATGTGAACTCTTGGAGGAGATCAGCCTGTTATCCCCGGAGTAGCTTTTATCCGTTGAGCGATGGCCCTTCCATTCGGGACCACCGGATCACTAAAACCGACTTTCGTCCCTGCTCGACTTGTATGTCTTGCAGTCAAGCTCTCTTATGCTTTTGCACTCGACGCACGATTTCCAACCGTGCTGAGAGAACCTTTGTACGCCTCCGTTACTCTTTAGGAGGCGACCGCCCCAGTCAAACTGTCAACCTAACTCTGTCTCCCGGTCTACACAACCAGGGTTAGAATTCCAACATTTCCAGGGTGGTATTTCACTGTTGGCTCTGCCCCAACCAAAATCAGGGCTTCAAAGCCTCCCACCTATGCTACGCAAAAAACATCGAAATTCAAAGTTAAGATACAGTAAAGCTTCACGGGGTCTTTCTGTCTAGATGCAGGTAAACCGTGTCTTCACAGTTATCCCAATTTCACCGAGTCTCTCTCCGAGACAGTCTCCATGTCATTCTACCTTTCGTGCGGGTCGGAACTTCATTTATGTTATCTACACATTACTGTGCAGTATCAGACTATACCTTCATCTTGCCAATCGATTTAGGAGATATTCTTCGGTATATTTACGCTTTCCAGACTCATTCATTTTATATGCTAATTCAATAATTTCTGGAAGCAATTTTTGAGATCGATGGTGATTTGCATGGACCTTATAACAAATTTCCCGAAATAAGTAAAAATCATTTACTTTTGCTGTTTTAAGCGAATACTTATCAAAATGAGGGACAATTTGTTTAATAATGTCGTCAATCGACCGAACTTCATACTTATAAGTTTGATCATGATGATCAAATCTTATCGCTCCACAATCAAAATATTCCCTGACAAAATTTAAAACCGCCAGGCTTTTTTTGTTCTGACTGATTGAGAAGCTGGGTCGAACTTCAATACCAGTGTTTAACTTGTTTCTAAAATTGAATGAAACAGAAAAACAACCTTCACCATCAGTAAATCCCGTTATATACCATGAATTCTCCATGTCAATCTCCTTGCGGCAAGAGCTGGCGTGTTAGCCGATGTTATATCGGCTCTCTCCTTTCGGATCAGTCGTTACGGGGTTATTCTAGCACCCAGCCAGAAAACTTCCCACGGGATTGTCCTCTAATGTGCATCAAAGGATGTCCCCCGTTATGAGCCAGTCTACTACATGTCAAATCGCTTTGACATTCGGGCAAGCTATTCACCCGACAAGGAATTTCGCTACCTTAGGACCGTTATAGTTACGGCCGCCGTTCACTGGCGCTTCGGTTAGTCCCCTGATATAATCTCAAGACACCCCTTAACGTTCCAGCACTGGGCAGGCATCGCCCCCTATACTTCCCCTTACGGGTTTGCAGAGAGCTGTGTTTTTGTTAAACAGTTGCATGGAGCTAGTATCTGTGACTCCGACGTATGTCGGAGTGTTCCTTCTCCCGAAGTTACGGAACCAATTTGCCGAGTTCCTTAGAGAGAGTTATCTCGCGCGCCTTGGCTTATTCAGCCTGTCCACCTGTGTCGGTTTATAGTACGATCACCCTTACCAATACCCAGAGCTTTTCTCGGCAGCGTGGACTCACCCAAGTCCTCCGCACTTTCGTTTGGAGTGCCACAATCCAATAAGTGTTATGGGCTATCCTTCTGCGTCCCTCTGGTTAACAATAAAGGCGGTTCGGGAATATTAACCCGATTGCCAATCGCCTACCCCTGAAGTAAATTCAGGACTTAGCTTAGATATCGACTTACCCTGGGCGGACGAACCTTCCCCAGGAAACCTTAGACTTTCGGCGGGTAGGATTTCCACCTACCTTTTCGTTACTTATGCCGTCATTCTCACTTCCATTTCGTCCACCGTGTCTCGCGACACGACTTCGACCTACAATGGAACGCTCCTCTACCACACCAATGCTCCGCATTGGAAATTCTAATATCTAATTTCTAAATCATAAACAAATTCAAATTCGCAAAATATCAAACAAATCATTTTTTGAATTTTTGGAATTCGATATTATTTAGAATTTTGGATTTCGAATTTAGAGTTTCCCAGTGCGAAGCACTGGCATCCGTAGCTTCGGTAACAAGCTTAGCTCCGTGTATTTTCGGCGCAAAATCGCTCGACCAGTGAGCTGTTACGCACTCTTTAAAGGATGGCTGCTTCTAAGCCAACCTCCTGGCTGTTTAAGCGGTTTCACTTCCTTTACCACTTAGCTTGTATTTAGGAACCTTAGCTGACGGTCAGGGCTGTTTCCCTTTTGACCACGAGGCTTATCCCTCGTAGTCTCACTCCCAAGCAATTAATTTACAGTATTTGGAGTTAGCGAGGATTTGGAATCCCTTTCGGGACCCTAGTCCAAACTGTACTCTACCCCTGTAAAGATACACTTGAGGCTGGCCCTAAAACCATTTCGAGGAGAACCAGCTATCTCCGAGCTCGTTTAGCTTTTCACTGCTAGCCACAGGTCATCCGAGGATTTTTCAACATCCACCAGTTCGGACCTCCTCCAGATGTTACTCTGGATTCATCCTGCCCAAGGCTAGATCGCTATCGGTTTCGGGTCTACAGCTGCAAACTTTTACCCGCCATAGACGGGTAACGCCCAATTAAGACTCGCTTTCGCTGCGCCTCGGGCTCAACACCCTAAGCTTGCTTGCAACTGTAAGTCGACGGCTCATTCTTCAATAGGCATGCTGTCAGTCCCGACGTTACGTCGGGACCTCCAACTGCTTGCAGGCACACAGTTTTAAGTTCTATTTCACTCCCATTCCTGGGTTCTTTTCACCTTTCCCTCACGGTACTTGTTCACTATCGGTCACCGCAGAGTATTTAGCCTTAGGAGATGGTCCTCCCGGATTCCAACAGGATTTCTCGTGTCCCGTTGTACTTGGGATTCCGCTAGAGCTCTTTGATCTTTCGTGTACAGGGCTATCACCTTCTGTGGCTAGACTTTCCAGACTACTTTCACTAGATCATTGAGTCTCACGTTGCGGTCCCGCGACCCCCCCCGATGTTACATCGGAGGGTTTAGGCTCTTTCGGTTTCGCTCGCCACTACTCCCGAAATCATTATTATTTTCTCTTCCTCAGCTTACTTAGATGTTTCAGTTCAGCTGGTTATACTCCTCCGACGTAACGTCGGAGAATATACCGGTTTTAACCGGTATGGGTTGTCCCATTCGGAGATCCCCGGATCAAAGCTATTTTGACAGCTCCCCGAGGCTTATCGCAGCCAATCACGTCCTTCATCAATCTTGCGGTGCCAAGGCATCCCCTATGTGCCGCCATAATTTGATCATTTCTTTCCGATTTTATTCGCCATGAACCAATTAATACATGGACAAATAAATACCCGAACCCCATCATTTATGAAGTGAAGGGATATCGGGAAATTCTTTCATTTAATTTTCAAGGTACAATGTTAGTGCCAACAAAAAACGCACATCAGTGCGTTTTTTTAGAAACACTTGATGTTCAATATGGAAAACTACAATTTGTTGAATTTATTTCCCATTAATGACGCAAGTGTAATTATATAGGAATTCAAAGAACCTTGTCAAGCGCTATCTTTACTAATATAATAATGATGAGAGGGTTAGGGTTATGATAAAGAAAACAGACCAAGCAATTATCCACGGTTTCCTGGAAGACAGCTCTAATCTGACAGGAGCCCACGCTGATGGAATTTACCTGCCCGAAAATCCGGTAGAGGGGAAAGAAGCGGTCAAGGAGATAGGCCAAAACAAATCATCACTCACCATAGTTGGCGGCGCGACTGGCACAACCGGCGGCTGTCTCCCTTTCGGCGGCTGGTTATTATCCACCCAGAAACTAAATCGAATCATCACCCTGGATGACAAACAAATGTTTGCCGTCGTAGAACCGGGTGTGACACTCAATGATATTGAAGCGGCGCTTAAACCATTGGGTTTATTTTACCCCCCCGACCCGACCGAAAAGACCGCCACTATCGGCGGCAATGTCGCGACCAACGCTTCTGGCAGCCGCGGTTATCGTTTCGGCGCTACAAGAAACTGGGTTCGACGATTAAAAGTTGTTTTAACTTCAGGCGAAGTTTTGGACATTCCGCGAGGACTTAAGATTAATACAAAAGCCCTTCATTCCTCATCCTTAATTCCTATTCCTCACTACCAGATGCCTAAGACGAAAAACGCCGCCGGTTACTTCGCGAAACAAGATATGGACCTTATCGATTTATTTATTGGCGCGGAAGGAACACTGGGAATCGTCACCGAAATTGAGATCGCTCTTTTACCAATAATGAAAGAAACCTTTGACCTCGTCTCCTTTTTTGCCAGCGAAGGTCAAGCTGTCGCTTTTGTTTTCGCGGCAAAAAGAGAAAAAGACAAAACAATCAATTTTTTTGAATACTTTGATGCCAACACATTGCAAATGCTTAAGAACAATTATCCGCATATTCCAAATAACGCCCAAGCAGCCGTTTATGTTGAGCAAGAAATTACTGCTGCCAACAAAAACAATTATCTGGATTTTTGGGCGCAATTACTTGAGCAGTCCCAAGCTTCGCTTGATAATTGTTGGTTAGGGATAGCGCCTAACCAAAGAATTGAGTTGGAAAAATTTCGTCATGCTATCCCAGAACATATTAATGAATTATTTAAACAAAATCATTTAGTTAAAATGGCGACTGACCTAGCCGTGCCCGCAGACAAATTCAGGGAGATGTTTAATTTTTATAACTCACAACTTACAACGAACCAACTTTTCTATATTAAATTTGGGCACATTGGAGAGAATCATCTTCATGTAAACCTTTTACCAAAAACGAAAGAACAAAAACAACAAGCTGATGATTTAATAATGCGTTTTGTGAAGAAAGCTGTATCACTCAACGGAACAGTTTCCGCTGAACACGGAATTGGCAAGATTAAACATCAATATCTAAAAGAGCTATATGGCGCTTCAGGTATTAAAGAGATGATTGAAGTGAAAAAACATTTTGATCCTACCTTTTTTTTGAACCGCAATAATATTTTCCCTTCGTCTGCATTTCGTCCTGCCCAAGCAGATTAGCCAATCCCCGCCCGATATAACATCGGCAATTATTTATTTCACGGTAGACAAAAAAAACTAGACTTGATAAAATGAAACAATAGTCGAGATATTCCCCTGTAGCTCAATGGTAGAGCACCTGACTGTTAATCAGGGTGTTGCTGGTTCGAGTCCAGCCGGGGGAGCCATTCTTTATTTTGAAGCCCTTTGAGAATTAAATCAAAGGGCTTTTTGTATTCAGGGCGCAAAATATCGCCATCGAGATAGCAGTTCGATAATATGAAGCCCAACAATTTTCGCTTTTCTTCGGCAGGTTGAGATTTAAATAGAGAATACGCCTTTTTTGCGAGTTCGAGAATCCTGACCCCGTCTTCGTAGTAATTGATGTTTGAATTCTTATGGGCGTTGATTTTAACTTGAAAGTCATTGAGCTGATTTTTCCATTCCTCCGACTTTTCCCGCCAGAATTCCTCGGTGATTTTGCCGTCCAGTTTATCGGCGTAGCCTGTCCCTTCCCATATTAGATAGCCCTCTAACGATGGCCTTTATACCAAATTAAAATACCTCTTGTTTTTTGATGGGGTTGATGGTGGGCATTTTCTGGCAAATAAAATTACCTAAAATAAACAACGGCCCTTGCCGATGAT
>JACRKQ010000082.1 GCA_016219705.1 Candidatus Saganbacteria bacterium
AAGGAATTATTATTTTATTAAAAATCTTGCGCATTTATTGTGTTTTCCCCGCCAAGTTTTTATAATGATCCGTGGCAGTTAATTCCGCCATTTTTTCCGTATACCTTTTTAAGGCTAGGTATAACAAAGAGGCAATTAACGTCATAATTATTAATAATGTGCTGTAAAAAAAAGAGACCACTTTACTGCTCCTTTTATCGTTTTCTAGGACCTATAATTAAATACAATAACCATGAACCAAGAATAATTCCAAACGAAGCTATTAGAATATCTCTGCCGTACGTCGTCAATAATTGTGTGTTATCCATAAATTTCCTCCTCCTATCTCGTTCCACTGCCGGTCAAGTTTAAACGAATACCGGCGCCGGTTGTTTCCCTTTCCAGGGAGATTTGCAAGATGCCATTGGGAACAGTGGATAAAGTTTGATCGCCGTTTTCCGCCGGTAAGGCAGCGGGTGCGCCGGCGCGTAAATATGTCGGCACGCCAGTCGCGCTGTAATTGATCAAATAACCTGCTGGCCGCTGGTTGGTAATATCCCACCAGCCGATAGCAGCAACGCGATTACTGGTCCCGGCCGCTTCATTAATTTTATTAACTAAATGTTTAACCTGGGTTATCCCTTCAGGGCTGGAGATGGTCGCAAAGGGGACAGCAATGGGATTAATCCCCAGCAAACCGCTCGGATGCCGTAGATCATAGTTGATGGTGAGGGCGGCGCCAACTAAACTACCCAAACCCAAAGTTGTATAAGAGACGGTTGTGCCTCTGGTTGAACCATACCAATTTGTGGCAATTGGCGTAAAGCGGTAAGTGCCGGTTGGGACGTTGGCCAAGGAGATAGTATCGCCGACACGCGTTTCTGTTGTGCCGCCGGGATAAACAATTTCCAGGGAGCGGCCCGTAATTTGTCGGCGTTCTGTCCCTGATAATTCATTATAGGCGACAGGTACGGTTAAAGTTAAGACCATTGTGCTGCCGGTCCTGATCAAAGCTTCACCAATTGTCCCAACCGCTGGGGTAAAAGGGACATCGGCTTTATAAACCGTGCTGATCGAGGTCGTCCAGTCAATCGGCAAGGTGGTGCCGCTGGCAACCGGACTGTCAGCAAGACCATAATAATTATTCCCCGCGGCAGTCGGAGCAACACTGCCATTCCAAGCCCTGACATACATTCTGCCGCCATTATACGATGTAAGCTGATATTTATGCTGGGCGCCGCTGACCGTGTGCTGTGTGGCAACATCAACAGACAAACGTCCGCTGGCGGAATTGGGCGCCGGGAGAGTATTATAGAAAAACTCCAGCTTGGAAGCATAAGGGTGAAATTCGCTGTCAGGCAAAGCGCCGCCGTCTCTATTGGTTATCCCGCCGTTGTTGATGTAGATGTTGATACCAGTCGCAAAAACCGTCGGACAGAGGATAAACACCCCCAGCAAACCCATAATTATTTTTCTTCTCATTTTTTTCCTCCCTGTTTATCGGAAATCAATCGTCCAAGTTTGCGCAGCGCTGGGACGATAATATTTTGGCCGCGCTAATTCAAAATTATCAATCCCGGTTGGACCCACCCAGCCACCGGAAAAAGTCGCCCCCTCATAGACCTGCCGGTCCACAACCCATCTTATCAGGTCGTCGCTACCGGCCGGCGTCAAACCCATACTGATTAAAACTCTTGACGTCGGATACGGATAAGCGATTAAATTATACGTTGGCCGCGCCGGCAATGTTCTAACGTAAGGGATGGTTAACGTCCCAAAGCGCCCGGCTAATGCCAGACTGCCGGCGCTGCGCGCCCTGATGATAAAGCCCTCGCCAATCCTTATGGGCCGGTCCTGGCCGACCCAACGACTACCAGCGTAAGTTGCCCCATGATAACTGATGCCGTCCCACCAGAGGAATTCGCTGTCAGCTCCAAGTTGACCGCCGACGAGGCCGGCTAAAGAAATATTGTCTTCCATGAATGGCAACGAAGCAAAGACATAACGATTGGCTGGCACAGGGACTTCAACTTTACCGACGGTGATTGCATTATTGGTAGAGATAAAAATATTGCCATGAACGACAGAATCATCAGCGTTCACAGGCACAACACGATAGTACCAGTTTCTGCCGTCATGAGCGGCATTTAAATGAGTAAAAGCATCTCCTCCGCTTTGCAGACGATTGATTGTCGTAAGCCGGGACCACCTTGTTGTGTCGGCGCTGTATTCAGCGTCATTTATAGTCATCCGGTATATCCCCACCGCCGTCGGCAGGCTGGTGGGATCGGCATAATTCCAGTTAATGACAAGATCGTTCCCACTAATGGCAATTCTGGTGTTGCGGATTATTCCTGTATCGCTTAATTCCGCCCTTCCCGGTCCCGCATTCTCCGCCAAAGTTAAGGCAATATCATTATAACCTTCGCGGCTTAAGCCGAAAGTGACAGCGGCAGCGCCAAATTGCTGCGTGCCAGGATCACCTGTCACATGTTCTCTCAATATAGCCGCTGAAAATGCTCTGGCTTCAAGCGTCAGCGGCAACAGTTGATTGTAGAACGGATTCAAGATAAAAGCGCCGCTAGCTTCTGTCGTGATTTGCACTCTAGTTGTCACAGACAATGGGTCTCCAGTTGACGGATAAAGTATCGCTGTGCGGCCGGACAAACTTGCCGTCGCCGCCGTTGTCCCTCTTGTCAGCTGCCCTCTTACCCAGTATGTTCCCAAAAAGACATGGGGCGCCGCTAAGACGGAAACCGCCAGCAGACCGACTAACAATATGCCGCCAACAATTTTTTTCATTTATCTTGCAGTGAAAATAACTGGGCCGAAACCTCTGCTAACCGCGACCTGATACGAGCGGTTAAGGACAACCCGTTCAGCCGTTGGATCTACGTTTGCTCCATTGACCGCCGCAAATGTCGGCGTTGTTCCAGAATAAGTAATGGTATATCCTTGATCAATTTGAGAAGTTTCGTTCCACCAGCCAATAGAAGTGATCGCCGGACTGCCAGTACCGGCCGCGGCATTGAGCTGGGCAACCAGGCCATCAATTGTGTTAATAGGAGTCGGACCAATGTTCGCCACAAACGGCAAGGAGAATTGGTTAAGCCCAAAAGAACCGGCTAGTCTGACGAAGGTATAAGACACCGTAACGCCTGCTCCGGCAGCAACAGCGCCGGCAATAGTATAGTTGACAGGCGGCGTATTGCTGGCATTCCCAAACCAATTGGTATGTTGGGTCTGGAAGTAATATGTCGTGCCTGTTGAGAGTGTCGCCAGATCAGAGGAAAGGTTTTGCCCCGTTGCCCCAGAAACATCGCTCAAAGCATCAGCCGCTGTTCCGCGTCTCCATAAATACCTTGTAACTTCACGAAGACCATCAGTTGGAGTTGCTGGCTGTTGTGCGTTAACAACCAATGTTCCGGTTCTCGTTCTAGCCGGAATAACCGTGGTCGCAACTTCTTGAAATTGCGTGATCACCGGAGGATATGGCGATGCAGCCCTATAGTTGGTGGTCGCATTCAGCGTCCCTTCCTGTCCGACAAGTGCGCCATTAGCAAAACTTACTGCTTGAGAGTAATACGAATTCGCCACATTTGCAGCGCCACTCCAAATACGTACATAAACAGTACCACCAGGAGCAGTATCGCTACTTCCTCTGACAAAGAATATTTTGTTGTCAGTGGTAAGATAACCTAAATATCGCGCGTAATCTAAAGTAAATCCAGGCCCAGCCCCTAACCCACTGTTGCTGTTATACGCCTCGAAATTAGCGGCGATTCTTATTCTGTTGGTTGTTATTCTGGGATCAGAACCATTGGGGTTGGAATGATATGCTTCAAGCATAAACCCCTCAGAGCCAATGTTTGAGAGAATATCGGAAGAAGTAATTGGCGCTCCGCTTTGGTTACTTATCTCGCCCAGTGTTAGAGTCAATGAAGCAAAAGCCATATTAGCAAATGTCAGTAAGATAAGCGTCAGTATTAATTTTGATCTCCTTTTTTTTATTAATTTCATTTTACTTTTTTCCCCCCTATATTATGACGGTAAAAACTCTTGGAGTCGATAAAAGATTGCGATACCAGTAACCTCTCGCCGCATCAACAGTGAAAGAAGCATCCCAGCCCGAAGAAAATACATGCCTGACTAATCCTCCGCCAGAAATCAATTGGACTTCGTCGTCATTAACAGGAGCAATTCCTAAACTTTGCGCTTCACGAGCTATAATGCGAAGCTGAGTTGGATGAGGATAGCCGTACAAATCATAACCGGAAATTATTGTCCGCGTATAAACTTCCCCTAACACTCCGCCAATTAATGTGCAAGTAACCGGATTTGATGATCTAATCCAAAAACCTTTCGCAGAGCCCATTTCAATCCTTGGCCAGGTACGGCTTGAACAAACTTGTCTCACAAGTCCATTTTGATTATATTGGATTTCCCCAGCGTTAATTTGACTGCCAAAAATATCTTGAACCAACCATGTCCTGTGATCTCCGCTTTGCGGAATAAAGGGCATAGATAATAATGTGTACGATGAGCCAATATTAACATTCACCTTCCCCACCGCCCGGGCTGAAGCAAGATATGTTGGGCCGCCAGCTACAGCGCGGCCAGCAGGCTCAATACTTACTTGCAATCCTTTGTAATATACTTCTCCTGACCCGCGACCAACTTGATTGTAATGGAATAGCGTGTCACTTGCAGATACAAAGGCGCCCCAATCAGATACTAAGCCATTATTTAAAACTTTCACCCATCTTGTTGTATTATCAGTGTATTGTCCTGAACCATCACCGGTTAAAACAAAAATTTGCGGTTGTGGGTACCTTATGTAATCCCAAGTAATTTTAATGTTATTAGCTTCTCTGCTTATCGTCAGCGGCACTGTTCCAGCCGGCACAGTCTCCGGCAACGCAGGCACCACAGCTCCCCACCCATAAATTCCACCAAGGCCGACTTCATAGCCAGTCGCTGTCGAGCGGCCGATCACTCCCTGGCCTTTGAGATCAATCATATTGTAGCCAGGGGCAGTTAAATTATTATGCCCGCCGCCGGTAATGGAGAGGAAGGGAATGCGGTAGGTGCCATCAGCACTGCGCATTTCGGCGCTGGACAGGGAACAAAGGACAAATGATCCGCTTAAGGCGGAACAAATAACACAAATGACAAATGTTCCCGCTTTGCGGGATCCCGCAACAATTATCAAATAATGGAGGCGGGACAAATGACAAATGTCAAATAAAGGAGTTATTATTTTATTAAAAAGCTTGCGCATTTATGATCCTTTCCAAAATCACCTTTCGGTCTCATTAGCCAACCGGATGCGGCATTCTGGCATGCGCATCAAGTTTTCAATTCTATCTATGAATAATTTCATATTATCTTCTGCCATTTTTTATTCTCTTCATTTTTTAACCTTTAAACCCCTCGATACCGAGCGAAGTCGAGGTGCTCGGGGCAAGCTCTTTTAACGTATTATAACGATGTTTAACCTTCGTCACTCGTCTGTTATTTTCCCTTTTCCTAATCCTCTTGTCAAGGCATAAAAAATCATACCGCGTGCATGGGCAGCTTAATATGCGCGTCAAGTTTTGTTTCTACCCGGCTAATTCCTTTTTCGACTTCGCCAATATCATACGATAGGAAATCATAAGTCTGTTTTATCTCTTTTTTGAATGACTGCTCTAATCCATCCATTTTTTTGTTAACTTCAGAGAATTTTTTGCCAACTTCAGACAATATTTCATTTTTTGTCTGCTCAACTTTTTTGTCGATATATCCAACAACCTCTTTATTTCCATCAACAATCAGCTTTTCAATCTTATCTATGAATAATTTTGTATTATCTTCTGCCATTTTC
>JACRKQ010000013.1 GCA_016219705.1 Candidatus Saganbacteria bacterium
CCATTCCTCTTTTACTTGTTTCCAGGCATTTAGAACGGATTTCTGATCATGCGACAAATATTGCCGAGGATGTTGTTTATATGGTCGAAGCCAAAGTGGTAAAACATAGTGGCGCCATAAAGAACACAAGTTAATATTTTGTTAATCTGCAAATTTTTCTATTAACATGCCGTTAACATTCCTGTAACATTCTCGTAACAATTAATCCGCATAATACCTCTCTAGATTACATTTGGGAGGTAAGCATGTTTAAAAAAGCTTTGTTCCTATTAGTTGTTGCTGCAATGGCCGTTTCCTTGGTCGGCTGCGGCGGCGGTAAAAAAGCTTTGCAGATCAAAGGTTCTGATACTATGGTTAATTTAGCCCAGGCCTGGTCGGAAGATTTTATGAAAAGCCATCCTGACATTCCGATTGCGGTGACTGGCGGGGGATCTGGCACGGGAATTGCAGCCATGATAAGCGGGTCAACTGATATTGCCCAAGCGTCACGTAATATGGAACCAAAAGAAATTGCGCAAGCTCAGAAAAAAGGGATCAATCCCAAAGAACTTCACGTGGCCAATGATGGGATAACACTGGTTGTTAATCCTGCAAATCCTGTTAGTAAGTTAACTCTCCAACAACTTTCGGATATCTTTATTGGAAAGATAAAAAACTGGCAGGAATTAGGGGGTAAGGATCAAAAGATTGTCGCTTTATCTCGCGAACGCAATTCTGGAACCCACGTTTTCTTTCTTGAGCATGTTGTAAAACTGGGTGATAAGAAAAATAAAAATGAATTTGAACCCAGTGTTTTAATGATGCCGTCATCACAAGCGATAATCGAGGAAGTTGTTGCCAACGAGGCGGCCATTGGATATGTTGGGCTTGGCTATTTAACGGCTAAAGAAAAAGCTTTGGCAATCGCAAAAAGTAAAAGTTCACAATATATTCCGCCTTCGGTTAAAACAGTAACCAGTAATCAATATCCAATTTCCCGTTCACTGCTTTTCTATACCAACGGAGAGCCGTCTGGCGAGGTTAAATCATTTGTCGATTTCGTTTTGAGCCCGGCTGGACAACAGATCGTGTTAAAAATGGATTTTGTGCCGATAAGATGAAACGTCCCTTTGAATTTATAATCGAAAAGTTGGTCCTGATTTCAGGGCTAGCTTCGATTATTTTTGTTGTCCTGATATTTGTTTTTCTGTTAAAAGAAGGATTGTCTCTCTTTGGCCAGGAAAACCTTTGGGGCTTTCTTTTCGGCCAAAACTGGTATCCAATTTCTGATCCACCGCAGTTTGGCATTCTTCCCTTAATTCTCGGATCATTTCTCGTTACTTTGGGAGCAATTATCATTGCTGTCCCTTTAGGCTTGGCCTCGGCCATTTATGTGGCGGAAGTGGCTCCGTCTGGCATTCGTGATGTTCTTAAAACGGGGATTGAACTATTAGCGGCGATTCCCAGTATTGTTTTAGGTTTTATCGGGATTGTCACTCTGGCGCCGTTTTTGAAAAATGTTTTTCATCTCTCCAGCGGTTTAACTGCGTTGGCCGGGTCCATCATGCTGGCTTTTATGGCGATGCCGACAATTGTTTCTATTATTGAAGATTCAATTGTTTCGGTCCCCAAAAGTTATAAAGAAGGTTCGCTGGCGCTGGGAGCGACCCGCTGGCAAACGATTTATCGGGTAATCCTGCCGGCGGCATCTTCGGGGATTTTGGCGGCCATCATGTTAGGAATTGGTCGGGTCGTAGGAGAAACGATGGCCGTGCTGATGATTACCGGAAATGCAGCAGTTATGCCGACCAGTTTTTTGCAGCCAGTGCGGACATTGACGGCAACGGTGGCGGCGGAGATGGGAGAGGCGGTGGCGGGGAGCGGACATTACTATGCTCTGTTTGCAATTGGGATAGTTTTATTCGTTATTAGTTTTGCAATTAATTTATTAGCCGATTGGTTTCTTCATCGGGGCAAAAAGAAGAGGAAAAAGAGATGAGAGATACAAAACGGACAGAAAAAATCGCTTTTGCTCTCTTGTTGGCGGCGACAATTGTGGTCGTGACACCAGTACTAATTATTTTTGTTCTGATATTATTTAGAGGTTTACCAGCCATCACCTCGGAATTTATTTTTGCCATGCCGCGCGAGGGGATGCGAGCGGGTGGAATTTTTCCAGCGATTGTCGGGACGATTTATTTAACTTTTGGAACGGCGCTTTGCTCTATCCCTTTGGGGATTTTGGCTGCAGTTTATCTAAATGAATATGCCCAGAAGAATTGGCTGACTCGAGTCATTGAGTTGGCCATAATCAATTTGGCGGGAGTTCCGTCTATTGTTTATGGCTTATTTGGTTTAAGCCTTTTTGTGGCTTTTCTCGGTTTTGGCTCGTCGTTAATTGCCGGATCTTTGACCCTAGCGATCATGACGCTGCCGGTCATAATTACTTCCACTCGAGAAGCCTTAAGTGCGGTGCCAAAATCATTTCGCGAAGTCAGTTTCTCTCTTGGCGCTTCGCGCTGGCAAACGGTCCGTTACGTTGTTCTGCCCAATGCCATTCCTGGGATTTTAACTGGCACAATATTGGGGATGTCGCGGGCGGCTGGCGAAACGGCTCCGATTCTTTTTACTGTAGCGGCTTTTTATTTGCCAAGATTACCCCAATCTATGTATGATCAAGCCATGGTTTTGCCTTACCATATATATGTGTTATCGACTCAAGTTCCCAATGTCAGCGTAAAAATTCAATATGGAACCGTTTTAGTTTTAGTTTTAATGGTCTTTGTTTTAAATATTGTGGCCTCATATATTCGGGCCAAATTCAGGAAGAAAAAAACATGGTAGCCAAAATTACTGTCGATAAACTTACTGTTAATTTTGACGGATTGGCGGCGGTCAAAGATCTCTCCTTGACGGTTGAAGAGAATGAAATACTGGGCGTAATTGGCCCGGCTAATAGTGGCAAGACATCATTTCTAAAGACCCTTAATCGTCTTAATGATCTTTATCCGAATTCGCGCACTACTGGCAGAGTTCTTCTTGATCACGATGATATTTTTTGTCGGAAGGAAATTCAGGAGTTGCGCCGTCGGGTAGGGATTGTTTTTGCCATGCCGCTGCCTTTGCCGCTGTCGATCTTTGACAATATTGCGTATGGCCCGCGCTTGCATGGAGTTAAGAATAAGGCCAGGCTGACAGAGATTGTGGAAAAATCATTGATGGCGGCGGCGATCTGGGATGAAGTAAAAAATCGACTTGAAACTTCGGCGTTTAAATTATCCGGCGGACAGCAGCAGCGTCTTTGCATTGCCAGAACGCTGGCGGTTGAGCCGGAAGTAATTTTATATGACGAGCCGTGTTCCGGCCTGGATCCCATTTCAACGTTAAAGGTAGAGGAAGCGATGCGGCGATTGCGGCAAAATTATACCCAGATTTTAGTGACCAATAACGTCAAGCAGGCGGCGCGGGTCTCCAGCCGGACTGCTTTTTTCTTAATGGGCGAGATGGTGGAAATTGATGAAACAAGCAGATTATTTACAACGCCAAAAGACAAGCGGACGGAGGATTATATAACGGGGAGGTTTGGGTAACTCAAAATGCAAAACTCAAAGCTCAAAATTATTGAAACCAACAAACTAAACTTGTTTTATGGCGCTTTCCATGCCTTGATCGACGTTAATTTACAAGTTAAACCGCGGATGATCACCGGACTAATCGGTCCTTCCGGCTGCGGCAAGTCGACCCTGCTGCGCGTTTTTAACCGCATGAATGATTTAATTGACGGGGTCAAGATATCGGGTAGTGTTAAATTCGAAAATAAAGAAATTCTTAGCGACGCCATTGATTTAATTACTTTGAGAAAAAGGATCGGCATGGTTTTCCAGCGGCCGAATCCTTTCCCGCTGACAATTTTTGAAAATGTCGCTTATGGCTTGCGGATCCATGGGGAGGGGAGCCGTTTAGTTTTAGATGAAGCTGTCCAAAAGAGCTTGACTGCGGTCCTGCTTTGGGACGAATTAAAAGATAAGCTTAGTTTAAGCGCGCTGGAACTATCATTGGAACAGCAGCAGCGCTTGTGTATCGCTAGGCTCCTGGCGGTAACTCCGGATCTTCTCTTAATGGATGAACCTTGTTCTTCTTTAGACCCGCTGGCCACGATGCGGATAGAAGAATTGATGAATGAATTGAAAAAAGAGTATACTATTATAATTGTCACCCATAATATGCAGCAGGCGGCCAGGGTCTCGCAGGAATGCGGTTTCATGCTTTTGGGCGAACTGGTGGAATTTGGCGACACCAAGCAAATATTTACGGCGCCGCGAGATAAGCGGACGGATGATTATATTACAGGGAGGTACGGATAACATGGAACATCAGCGGATTTTTGATAAGGAAATGGACGAATTAAAGGATTTGATCTTGAGGATGGGTTTGTTGGCGCAAGAGTTGATCCACAAAGCGGTTGAATCCTTAAAGAAATCAGATCGAACTATCGCGCAGTCCGTGACCGAAGACGAAAAAATGGACCAATTAGAATTGGCAGTCAATGAAAAATGTATCCAGATGGTCGCCTTGCGCCAGCCGGAAGCTTCTGATCTGCGGTTTGTCATGACAGCCATGCGCATTGCCAATGATTTGGAGAGGATCGGCGATCTGGCTGAAGATATCGCCTGGCGGGCGATTGAGTTAATAAAATTCCCCTTATTGAAACCGCTCATTGATATCCCTAAGATGGCGGTTCTCGCCCAGGATTCTGTCGCCCTGGTACTTGATGCTTTTATTAATCGCAATGCGGCCAAAGCGCGGCAGGTCTGGGATAAAGAGAAAGAGACGGATAACCTGCGCGACGCAATCCATGATGAATTAATTGATATCATGACTAAAGATGCCGCGACAGTGCCGCGCGCCGTTCCCCTTTTGCTGATCGCGCGTCATCTGGAGCGTATTAGCGATCACGCGACCAATATCGGCGAAGAAGTTGTCTATTTAATCGAAGGCAAAGTTATTAAACATAGCGGCGGTTAATACTACAAAAACGTATAATTACTATTTATAATATCTACATTATTGTTGAAGATACTGCTTTCCTCTCGTGGTAAAAAACTTGCTCTCTCTTAAGCGTAGCCAATAAAAAAAGGAGTGATGAGCATGAAAAAAGTTTTTTCTTCCCTGGTCCTGTTATCTGTTTTAAGTAGTCTGTCCCTGGCCACGCCTTCGACGACCTATTGGACCTCTTGTGTTTCGGATATTCAGCCGTATGGTGTCTGGCATCTTGGTATCGATAATTATTTTACGCTGAATACGAACGCGACCACGCCAGCGCCGACCGCGCTGGCGACGGATCTTGGTCTGACAGTGGGGGTAATTCCTTCCGGTCCCCTGCAAGCTGAAGTTGGGATTGATATTCTCCAACCATCGGTTGATCCCTATTTCCTGAATGCCAAGATTGGGGTAGCAGAAGGAACGCTTTTTGCTAATGCGCCTTCTGTAGGTTTGGGTATATTTAATATTGGGCTAAACCAGTCTACCCAGGGACAAAATATTGTCCATCTGGTTTTAGGCAAAGATTTAGGGACTTTAGGCCGCTTGCACGGCTCTCCTTATTATTCCGGAAATTTCAGCAATTTAGGTTTAGGCTCAGATAATTCCGGCTGGATGGTTGGCTACGATAAAGGTTTCATGCCGGTGAAAGACGCAACGGGCGAATATAATAAATTAGTCTTCGCGGCTGATTACGCGTCCGGGAATAATGCCCTGGGCGGTGGTGGCGCTGGGCTTTATTATTTCTTTTCCAAGACGATTAGTTTGTTAACCGGCCCCGTCTTTTTCAACAGCCAGGCGCTTAACGGCAGTTGGAAATGGACGACCCAGCTGGATATTAATCTATAAAAGCAGGTGAAGTAAAATGGATATCACGAGTTTAGGTAATTCAATAAATCTAGTCTGGATGCTGATTACGGGGTTCCTGGTCATGTTCATGCAGGCCGGCTTTGCGCTGGTGGAGGTCGGTATGACGCGGATCAAAAATGCCAACCACACCATGCTAATGAACATGATGATCTACGCTATCGGTATTCTTGGTTTCTTCCTGTTGGGTTTCGGTCTAATGTTTGGCGGAGTAGGGGCGTTATCAACTCTAGGTGTGGATGGCGCGGTTCTTAGCCGGGAGTTTACCATTACTCTCTTTGGTAAAAGTTTTGGCCTCTTTGGCTTATCAGGTTTTGCTCTTAGCGGGATAACCAGCATGGGGGTTATTGGTTTCTTTCTCTTTCAATTGGTTTTCATGGACACGACCGCAACCATTCCCACCGGTGCGCTGGCTGAGCGCTGGAAATGGAAAGCTTTCGTCATTTATGGTTTCTTTGTTTCAGCTATCCTTTATCCAATTTATGGTAACTGGGTATGGGGTGGCGGCTGGCTCTCCCAACTTGGCGCCAGTTTTGGGTTTGGGCATGGGTTGGTCGACTTTGCCGGATCATCTGTTGTCCATATGGTTGGCGGCGTCTGCGCTATGGCCGGCGCGGCCGTGATTGGAGCTAGGATCGGTAAATTCAAAAAAGACGGCACCCCGGTGGCTATTCCCGGTCATAATATCCCAATGGCTATTTTGGGAACTTTTATTTTAGCCTTCGGCTGGTTCGGTTTTAACCCCGGCAGTACGCTTTCCGGAACTGATCCAAGAATTGCAATTATTGCTGTAAATACTTTGCTGGCTTCAGCGACTGGCGCTTTTGCCGCCATGCTTTACACCTGGTGGCAGCAGGGACGTCCTGATCCAGGGATGTGTGCCAACGGAATGCTGGCCGGGCTGGTGGCCATTACCGCCCCCTGCGCCTTCGTCACTCCGTTAGCCGCTCTGGTTATCGGCGTGATTGCCGGCTTCCTGGTTTGCGTCAGCGTCTGGTTTGTGGAATGGGTCTTAAAGCTTGACGATCCTGTTGGCGCGATTTCTGTGCATGGCGCCAATGGGCTTTGGGGAATCATCAGTTTAGGTATATTTGCTGATGGGACTTACGGTGATGGTCTAAACGGAGTAAAGGGGATGGTAACTGGTTTGCTTTATGGTGATGTCAGCCAATTTTTTGCCCAGCTTATTGGCGGGCTGGCCTGTTTTCTCTTTGTTTTTGGATTATCATTTATTTTCTTTAAAGTCCAGGATATGATTATGGGAATCAGGGTTAGCCCGGAAGACGAGGTCCTCGGTCTTGATCGGGCCGAAATGACATCCATTGCTTATCCCAGGGACATAATGTAGGAGGGAACTCAAATGAAAAAAATTGAATGTTTCATCAGGCCGGAAAAATTAGAAGAGGTCAAAATGGCTTTGACCAGAGCAGGGATTGTTGGATTGACAGTCTCTGAAGTCTTTGGCGCCGGGAGGCAGAAAGGGTTTGTGGAAAAATACCGTGTCAGCGAAGTGACAGTTAACCTCCTGCCAAAAGTGAAGATTGAGCTCTTTCTTAAAGATCAAGATGTGAATAAAGTTCTAAGGGTAATTGTCACAGCGGCGCGGACAGGGGAAGTGGGAGATGGCAAAATCTTTGTTTCTGACGCTATTGAGCGGGTGGTTCGCATCCGCACCGGAGAAGAAAATGAGGCCGCCTTGTAGATTTGGAGTGGCAACCGGGTTATAATTCTTAAGTATGGAAATTTCGGGGATTCTGTTAACTTTATTTATTATTCTAATAACCGCTAAAATTGGCGGGGAAATTGCTGAAAGTCTTGGTCAGCCGGCTGTGCTGGGAGAATTGGTGGCCGGGGTAGTGGTGGGTGCCAGTGTCTTAGGTTTGGTTAGAGAAAACGATTTTATTAATCTGCTGGCGCAGATCGGTGCGATTGTTCTCTTGTTTGAAGCAGGCGTTACGACTGAATATGAATCATTCATGCGGGTAAAATTTTGGGCGCTGCTTGTGGCCTGCGTGGGGGTCTTTTTTCCTTTCGTTCTCGGTTACTTTGTCTCTCATCTCTATGGCTTGAGCGTTATCGAATCAATTTTCATCGGCGCGGCCTTAACTGCGACTAGTGTCGGTATCACCGTCAGGGTCTTTCAGGACTTAGGAAAACTTAAATCAAAGGAGGCGCAAATTGTCATTGGGGCGGCGGTAGTTGACGATGTTATCGGTTTGATTATTCTGGCAGTGGTGATCGGCATCATCTCTTCTGGATCGGTCTCCCTCCTTAACATTTTGCGCGTGACAGGAATGGCGGTGGCGTTTCTGGGCGGGGCGATTGTCATCGGGAAGATTGCCGCGCCGGCCATCCTTAATTTTGTCCATCAGATGCGCGTGCGCGGCGTGCTTTTTGTTTTTTCTTTTGCTTTTTGTTTGATCATGGCCTTTGTCTCCCACGCTATCGGCCTGGCCCCTATTGTCGGAGCCTTTGCGGCCGGCTTGATCCTTTCCCGCACGGATCATCAGGAACACGTTGTCAACCAGACAAAACCGATCGCTGATATTTTTGTTCCGATATTTTTTATCATGATGGGAGCGCTGGTTAATGTCAGTCTTTTTAACCCTTTCAACCCGGCAAATCACCCGATACTGATTTTTGCCAGCAGCCTTTTTGCTGTTGCCATTATCGGTAAAGTGATCAGCGGCTTTGTCGTTTTTGATAAAATTAACAAACTGTTGGTGGGGGTGGGGATGCTCCCCCGCGGTGAAGTGGGATTGATCTTTGCTGCTTACGGTCTCTCTCATAAAATAATCAACCAGGAACTTTATGTTGCGATCCTGATTATGGTTCTTTTGACAACTTTTGTTACGCCTCCTCTCTTAAAATATATACAAAATTGTAAAATAAACTGATATAAAGCCACATTATTGTTTAAAATCTCTCCGACTTGAACGTGGAATTAAAATTGCTTTTCCCTGCTGTGACGCGAATGGATTTCAAGTCGCGGGGAGGGAGATCTTGTGATAAATTCTGGTGATACAGCTTGGGTCTTGGTTTCTACGGCTCTGGTTATCTTGATGACGCCGGCGGTCGGTTTTTTTTACGGGGGGATGGTCCGTAAGAAAAATATTCTGTCGACGATTATGATGTGTTTTGCCTTACTGTTTCTAATCAGTATTCAATGGGTCTTGTTCGGCTTTTCCCTGGCTTTTGCTCCGACCATCAAGGGATTGATCGGTAATGGTCAGTGGTTAGGTTTAATTGGGGTTGGTGCGGCGCCGCTGCCTGATTACGCGGCCACTATTCCCGCGACAGTCTTTATGATCTTTCAGGCCGCTTTTGCGATTGTTACTCCTACATTATTTGTCAGCGCTTTTGTGGAACGGGCGAAATTTTCCGCTTTTCTCCTTTTCTCATTATTATGGTCGACGATAATTTATGACCCTGTAGCTCACTGGGTTTGGGGGATTGGCGGCTGGTTAAGGATGATGGGGGCCCTCGATTTTGCCGGCGGAACGGTGGTTCACATTACGGCGGGCTTCTCGGCCTTAGCCATTGCTATGGTCATTGGCAAGCGTATTGGTTACGGCAAAGATAATATGGAACCAAGCAATATTCCTTTAGTCGTAATTGGATCTGTTTTGCTCTGGTTTGGTTGGTTTGGTTTTAACGGCGGATCAGCTCTGGGGGCTAATGGTCTGGCGGCATCAGCCTTTGTTGCAACTAACACCGCAGCGGCAGCCGCTGCTCTAGTCTGGATGTTTTTGAGTTGGATTCATCGGCGGCCAAGCGTGTTGGGCGTAGCTACAGGGGCAGTCGTTGGTTTGGTTGCTATTACGCCAGCGTCAGGCTTTGTCGATCCTTTATCTTCCATTGCGATCGGCGGAATTGCTTCAGTCTTATCTTATTACATGATTGTTCTGCGGATGAAATGGCGAGTTGATGAATCGCTGGATGCCTTTGCCTGTCATGGGGTGGGCGGTTTTTGGGGTGCGCTAGCAACCGGGATTTTTACCAGCAAAGCGATTAATCCTGCTGGAGCCAACGGGTTACTTTTTGGCAACCCGGCTCAATTATGGATTCAATTTCAAGCGGCTACTATTACCGCCATCTTTGCTTTTGTTGTCAGTCTGATCCTGGCCAAAGGGATTGATCTGCTGATGGGTTTAAAGGTGACAGAAAACGAAGAGTTAGTCGGGCTGGATATTTCGCAGCACGCGGAGAGCGTCAGCTAGGAGGCAATTATTATGAAAAAAATAGAAGCAATTATCAGAAGTGAAAAGCTGGATGAAGTGAGAGAAGCCCTTGATGCAGCCGGACATTCTTCCATGACAGTGACAGAGGTTAAGGGCCGGGGCGCGCAAAAAGGGATAACACTGGAATGGCGAGTAGGTGAGTATCGGGTAGAATTTATTCCCAAAATAAAATTAGAAATGATAGTCGACGATAATGATGTCGATAAAATTGTTAGTTTGATAGAAAAGATCTGCTCTTCCGGCAAAGTCGGCGATGGAAAGATCTTTATTTCTACTGTTGACGACGTCATTAGAATCAGGACCAAGGAAAAAGGAGTCAAGGCTATTTAGTCTGGTTTTTTGATCAAGTGAGAATGTTCATGCTATAATTTCCTATTATTTAAGTAATGGGGGTTATTCATGATTAATACTGGCGATACAGCGTGGGTTTTGGTTTCTACAGCGTTGGTTCTTCTAATGACGCCGGCGGTTGGTTTCTTCTACGGCGGCATGGTCCGCAAAAAAAATATTTTATCCACGGTTATGATGTGCTTTGCGATTCTGGTTGTTTTAAGTCTCCAATGGTATCTTTGGGGTTTCACCATTTCTTTTGCTCCGTCAATTAGGGGCTTGATTGGCCGACTTGACTGGCTCGGGTTGATTGGCGTAGGCCAAGCGGCTAATCCTGCTTATGCTGCTAATATTCCGTTCTTTGCTTTTATGATGTTTCAGGCGGCGTTTGCGATCATTGCGCCGGCTTTGATTGTTGGTGCGTTTGTTGAACGCATGCGATTTTCTTCTTTTCTGATTTTTTCTCTCATCTGGGCGACGCTGGTTTATGATCCGATTGCCCACTGGGTTTGGGCCAACGGCGGCTGGTTAAGAAACCTTGGCGTGCTGGATTTTGCCGGTGGTTATGTCGTCCATATTTCAGCTGGGTTTTCGGCTTTGGCAATTGCTTTGGTAATCGGTAAAAGGCTGGGTTACGGCAAAGATAATATGGAACCGAGCAATATTCCATTGGTTGTTTTGGGGGCAGTTCTCCTCTGGTTTGGCTGGTTCGGTTTTAACGGCGGGTCAGCTCTGGGGGCTAATGGTTTAGCGGCGCAAACTTTTGTCGTTACTAATGCAGCCGGTGCGGCTGGCGCAGCTGTCTGGATGATATTAAGCTGGATTCAAAGACGGCCCAGTATTTTGGGGGTTGCGACTGGCGCGGTTGTCGGCTTGGCAGCGATTACACCCGGTTCTGGTTATGTCTCTCCTTTGGCCGCCATGTTAATTGGCGCGGTTGCCTCGCTTATAGCCTACAATATGATTATTTTGAGAATGAAATTTAGGATTGATGAGTCACTCGATGTTTTTGCTTGTCACGGGATGGGGAGTTTTTGGGGTGTCTTGGCTTTAGGTATTTTTGCTTGTAAATCGTTGAATCCGGCAGGAGCAGATGGTTGGCTTTATGGTAATCCTCATTTATTTTTAATTCAGTTATTTGCCGCTTGCTTTGTGGCGCTTTTTTCCTTTATTATTACCTATATCATTGCTAAGTTAATAGACGGTTTAATTGGGTTGAGAGTAAAAGAAAACGAAGAATTGGTCGGTTTAGATATTTCGCAACATGCGGAAAGTGCTTAAGCGGAGGATAAAATTATGAAAAAAATTGAAGCAATTATTAGGAGTGAAAAGCTGGATGAATTAAGAGAAGCTCTTGATGCTCAAGGTTTATCATCGATGACAGTAACTGAAGTTAAAGGCCGTGGAGCGCAAAAAGGGATAACATTGGAATGGCGCGTCGGCAATTATAAAGTAGAATTTATTCCTAAAGTAAAAGTTGAGTTAGTGGTCGATGCGGAAAATGTTGATAAAATTATTGAGATTATAGATCGCGTCTGTTCAA
Organism: Candidatus Saganbacteria bacterium; assembly: GCA_016219705.1. Taxonomy (GTDB): domain Bacteria; phylum Margulisbacteria; class WOR-1; order O2-12-FULL-45-9; family O2-12-FULL-45-9; genus JACRKQ01. Next base: position 12,001 of record JACRKQ010000013.1, read on the forward strand.
CTGGGAAAGTGGGGGATGGAAAGATTTTTATCTCGCCGGTTGAGGAAGTAATACGAATCAGAACAGGAGAACGTGGAACTAAAGCTCTTTAGTTGCTGATTTCTACAATATTGTTTGTAAAATTAGCTATTTATACAATATTGTTAATTGTTTTGTTTCTTAAGTGCTTTTTATTTGGTAATAAAGTTGCTAAAATAACATTATAATTAAATTAAGGAGGATATGATTAAATGGCAAAGACAGCAAGTCAGATATTTGGAGAACTTACTTTCAACAAAAAGGTGATGAAAGAAAAGCTGAGCAAAGAAGTCTACGCGAAATTAGTCGCCACGGTGGATGGCGGCGAGCCGCTGGATGAAACGATCGCCGGCGATGTTGCCCATGCGATGAAAGAATGGGCGATTGAAAATGGCGCGACCCACTTTACTCACTGGTTCCAACCACAGCGCGGCGGCACAGCGGAAAAGCACGATGCTTTCTTGAGCTACGGTAAAGATGGCGAGGTTATCGAGCGCTTCAGCGCGAAGCAATTGATCCAGTCGGAACCGGACGCTTCCAGCTTTCCTTCTGGCGGGATACGCTCCACTTTTGAAGCCAGAGGGTATACCGCTTGGGATCCAACTAGCTCGGCGTTCCTCTTGGAAGCGGGCGATACCAAGACTCTGGTCATCCCGACGGTCTATCTCTCCTGGACCGGAGAAGTCCTTGATCTTAAAACGCCGCTCCTCCGTTCACTGAAAGCATTGAGCGACTCGGCGCTCAAATTGCAGAAATTATTAGGGAATAAGTCGGCCAAAAGGATCAAGGTTTATGGCGGACCGGAACAGGAATATTTTCTGATCTCCAAGGATCTTTATGAGCAGAGACCTGACCTGCGTGTCTGCGGTCGGACCCTCTTTGGAGCACCTCCAGCCAAAGGGCAGCAACTGGAAGATCATTACTTTGGTGCTATTAAAGATAAAGTGATTATGTTTATGGAAGATTTTGATACGGAGCTCTACCGCCATGGTATTCCGTCGAAGACGAGGCATAATGAAGTTGCTCCTAACCAGTTTGAAATTGCCCCGCTCTACGAAGAAGAGAACTTAGCTGTTGATCACAATCTGCAGTTGATGGATATCATCAGCAAGGTGGCCGAGAAGCACGGTTTGGCTGCCATCCTGCATGAAAAGCCTTTTGCGGGGGTCAATGGTTCGGGCAAGCATTTTAACTGGTCATTGGGTGATGAGAATACAAACTATCTGGAACCGTCAGATTCGCCGGTCAAGAATATCAATTTTCTACTAACCCTGGGCGCGATCCTGATCGGGGTGAATAAATTTGGCGGCTTGCTCCGTACGGCTGTCGCTGACGCGGGGAATGATCATCGTCTCGGGGCAAACGAAGCGCCGCCAGCAATCATTTCCGTGTATCTGGGCGAATACCTGGCTGGTCTGATGGACGAGATTGAGGGGATCGGCAAGGTGAATGATCAAAGCCTGGCTCACATTTCCATGGGGGTGCAGAACATTCCTAAAGTTGCCAAGGATACTTCTGATCGGAATCGTACCTCGCCTGTGGCATTCACGGGGAATAAGTTCGAGTTCCGGGCCGTCGGTTCGTCCCAAAACTGCTCGGACGCGGCGACGACACTGAACCTGATTGTCGCCTACGGTTACGATGAGATCGTCAAACAACTGTCAGCCCAAAAAGGGACAAACGTTGAAGCAAAAGCGATCCTGGTCATGAAGGATGTTCTGAAAGAGACCAAGAAAGTTCGTTTTGAAGGGAACAATTATTCGGAGGCTTGGCACAAAGAGGCGGCCAAGCGGAGGCTGCCCAACGCGAAGAACACTCCGGACGCCCTTGAACAGATGCTGGAAAAAGATAGTGAGGCGCTGTTTGAGAAATACG
>JACRKQ010000083.1 GCA_016219705.1 Candidatus Saganbacteria bacterium
GGAGAGTCCCGAAAAATTTGCAACTTAAAAAATATTGGGGCTTGAAGAGAATTTAGGAGGCTGATTTTTTCAGCCTTTTTTGTTTTTTCTTCTCTTTTTTCCTCCTTTCTTTGGTCTTTTAACAATTAACCGGTGTTTGGACGGAGTTCGCTCTTGGGCGGCGCTAACGCCACTATCTTGGCCAGGGTTTGGTAAACGCCATAGCCGCGATACCTGGCGCGGTTAAGGCCGCAGTAACGTTTAAGATCGGCATTTTTGGGGATACTGTTATGAATCCCTCGGAGAGAGAGTGGCGGCCAATGACTCATTAAGGTCACCAGCTGAGTTCCCTCCTGTGGAAGAAACTTTCGGTAAGCCTGTTCCAGCGAAGCCATTCTTCGAAATTACTGGCTTCTCTAGTTTGGAGTGAACCACGACGGGCTTACGCCCGCCGTCCTTAGCTGCGCTTTGATAGAAATAAATCTATTTCCGCCTTACCCAAAACCGCCACGGAACCTTTATGTTATAATAATCTGTAATAAGTAAGAGTAAGTAAGGGAGGGGACAAGATGGCAAAGAAAAAACGAAGATCAGTAAAAATTACTATTATTTCCCCTGCATCTGCGCAAACTTTTAAACTCGGGATTTCTCCTGTTGAAGCCAGAATAAACTTGCAAGCAGCAGTTTTTATCGATGGCCAGGAAGCAACAAAATCTGTTGTGATTACTTGGAAATTAAGATTAAGTTGGGAAGCCACTTATAATACCTATCAAACAAAAGTTGAGCTTTCTGGAAACTCCTTAGAGGCGGTCTTTCAATCAGGCGGGATTCTAAGGATTAGGGCGGCTGTCATTGTAGACGATGAAGAGTCTTCAACTAGAATGATGGTCAAAATCGACGGAGTAAATCCTGATAAAAAAGAGATTGCAAAATTGTTGGATACTGACATCCTTAAGGCGGTAGCATGGGAAGAAAGTGGCTGGCTGCAGTTTAATGCGAAAGGAGAACCTTTACTCCCTATTAAACCAAAGGGACAGAGAATTCCTGGTATGAGAGGAATTTTTCAGATAAGCGAGTGGTGGTGGGGTAGGGATAAAAGAATAACTCATCAAGATTATATTAAAGTTGCCTGGCAATATGATTACAATATTGAAACAGGCAAGGAAATATTGGACTTCTTACATAATAGAGCTATAGCCAAATACCCTAAGGATAGCGCTGAAAAAATTTGGGATCGTACTTTTAAAGCTTACCATGAAGGAGAAGCTAGTTTTAACACACTGGAAAAGCCCGAAGAATTCTGGTACGTTAAAAATGTTAGAAAAACATTAAGAGAAAAACCGTGGGCAATCAGATAATACCTGCTATTTTGTTAATTCTTACAATGTTCTGTTTTACTGCTAACGCAAAAGATAAATTGACTGCCACATATTGCGCAGACATAAATAAAGATGGGCAGACAGAGTTGTTGGTTCATGATTTTTTTGGCGGGACAGGAGCAGTCGGCGAATTAAGAATTTATAATGCAAAAAAACAATGTATTTTTAAAAAAAGAGTTGAAGGTGATCCTTATTTATGGGACACAGAAAAATACGTACCCTCACTTACCTCTGACTTTTTCCCAGATTTAGACGGGGATGGCTTGGTGGAAATCCTGGTCGGTTATCGCGGCCATGACGAGAATATTGCACAGGTGAATGAACCTTGGTGGTTTGATGTCTATCGTTGGAATGGCAAAAAATATGTTTTGGCCAACAATGATTTTCCTGGCTTTTTTAAAGAGCAGCTAAAATATTATCAATCTCATATCAAGCAAAATCCTGGCTGTAAATCTGTCCAAAGATTCATTAAAATTGCGCAAGAATTAGTCAAAATGCTTTAATTTTTTTAGACTTTTATTACTGCGACACAAACTTATTCCCCTTCATCCAAAACCGCCAGTTAACTTTTGACCAGTATGGACCGGCATAATCAATGCCGATGCGGGGGCCTCTCTTAATTTTAATTTTTTCTAAATTGTCTTCCAGCCATAAACGTTTTGAGATAGCCAAATCCTCTCCGTAAAAAGATTTATTAAGCTTGAAAATTTTACTGAATTTCCCTGGCCCGCTGGCGGCGCGCCCTGTGAACCCTTGAATCGGTTCAACCGCTCTGATCAAAAGAGCTTCGGGATGACCATGATTGCCGGTCGTAATATTAAAAAGCCAGTACATGCCATAAATTAAATATATATAGACAAAACCGCCTGCATTAAACATTATTTTATTTCGTTTAGTTATTTTCCCGCCAAAAGCATGAGAGCCTTTATCTTTGAGGCCGGAATAAACTTCAACTTCAACTATTTTGCCAATTATATTTTGGTCGCGGTAATTTCTAACAATATGTTTACCCAAGATATCGCGGGCGACAAGCGGGGCTGGACGAGTAAAAAAATTCTTCTTCAAGGTTTTGCAAATATTTGCCACAAAGTGTATCATATCATATCAAAATGAAGGTAAGATAAAATTATGGGTAAGATGCGAAGACACATTAAAATATGGCTTCTGGCCATTCCTGTTATGGCGCTGCTTGTTTCCTGTCCGGCCCGGGCCTTAACCCTCAAAGAATCGATTGGCGCCGCCTTGAAAAATAATCCTTCCGTTCTGGCTGCGCAAAAAAAACTCGATGCGGCCGGGGCCAGGCTCAACCAGGCGGTTGGCGCGTTTTTTCCGACGATAAAATTAAGCGGCAGCTACAGCAGTCTTTACTCCGATCCGCAGGTCATTCAGGTGACTATCCCGGGCGCATCGACCCAGACGTTTTCGGTCGGCGCGGCGACCGGATCAAAGAGCTGGACGGCCTCGTTCTCACAGCCGTTGTTTGAGGCCGGACTGCTCCCGGGTTTTAAAATGGCGCGCTTAAGCGCCGATATAGCCGCTGAAGAATTTAATAAAATTCGCCAGAACACTGCTTATAATGTCACGACTGCTTACTTTGGCGTCCTCTCGGCTGATAAGCTGGCGCAAGTTGCGGACGATTCTCTTCATCTGGCCAACTCGCATTTTAAGCAGGTGCAGGCGATGTTGAACAGCGGAGTGGCAACCAGGGCGGATTTTTTAAGAGCGGAGGTGCAGGTTGCTAATTCTGAAGTGGCGCTGACTCGCATGCGCAATGCCCTTGAGCTGGCCAAAAATTCTTTCAACAATATTTTAGGCCGCAGCCTTGATGCGCCGGCGCTGATTTCCGAAGAAGCTGCGGCTGTTATCCCTATCCTGCCTGATTACGGAGCGCTTGTAAAAAATGCTTTAGTCTCCAGACCGGATTGGAAAAAATTTATCTGCGCGAAAAATATCGCCGAAGAAAATCTGGCGCTGGCCAGAACTTCTTATTTACCGTCAGTTAAATTAAACGGCCAGACCGGCAACCAGGTGACCGATTATTCCAGTTTCCAATCCAGCCTCAATTCCTGGAGCGTGACCGGTTCAGCTTCCTGGACGCTCTTTGACGGTTTGGGCCGGGAAAACCGGATTAATGAAGCGGCCGCTGATCTCGCGGCCGAACGGGCAAATGAGGACCAGATCAGAAATGGTATTGCACTGGAAGTGCGGGACGCGTTCCTTAGCCTAAAAAGTGTGATCGATTCGATCGGTTCAGCAAAAAAAGCGGTTGACTTTGCGGCAGAAAGTTACAAAGTCTCCTCTCTTAGGTTCGAGTCGGGAGTCGGTACGAATGTAGAGGTCATTGACGCGCAGGTGGTGTTGGCCCAGGCAAAAACTAATTATCTTAAAGCGTTGTTTGACCTGAATGTTTCCAAAGCCAGGATTAATAATGTAGTTGGCCAGGAGGTGCTGTAAAAATGCAAAAATTAAACCGTGACTATCGGCAGGCAGGAATTCAAAACTGGCTGTGGCTGATTATTACCATACTGATCATTCTGCTGGTCGGCTATCTCGATGTCCGCTGGTGGAATCGGGATGTGCTTAGCATTAAAATTGCCGTGGTAGTCAGGGGCCAGATCAAACAAATCGTCAGCGCCAGCGGGATTGTTGACGCGCCGGTCTATAACCTGGGGCCCAAACTTGGCGGCAAGATCGTAAAGTTGAACGTTAGAGAAGGCGATCAAGTCAGGGCCGGGATGGCCCTGGCAGAATTTGACGATACGACGCGGATTGTGGCGCCGTCAAACGGCGTGGTGGCAAAAGTGAATTATGAAGAAGGGGAGACTGTTGTTTCTGGTTCACCGGCAATTGTTGTCGTCAATTACGAAAGGTCCTGGGTGGAAGCCCAAGTCGATGAGATTGATATCGCTAATGTCAGGCTCAAAGATAAAGTTACGATAACTTCCGATGTTTATCCCGATAAGATTTATCAAGGGGTGATCTATTGGATCGCGCCCCTGGCGGAACTGCGCAAGGTCGGCGGCCGGGTCAAAATGGACGAGGAATCTTATGTCTTTCCCTGCAAGATCAGCTTTCTCGGCGAGCATGCCGACTTAAAAGCCAACATGTCGGTCAATGTCGACATCGCAGCCAAGCAGAATGATCGGGCGCTCATAATTCCCCGTGAAGCCATTTTTTCCAAAGATGATTCATCCCTGGTTTATGTGGCGGCGGAGGGCCGTGTCCGCGAAAAGAAGATTGAGATAGGTATTCGCTCTTTTAGTAGTGTAGAAGCGACTGCCGGCGTCAGCGAAGGCGACCGGCTGGCGATAACTAACGTCGCCAAATTAAAAAATAATGGGAGAATTAAAATTGAACGATAAAGTTGTTGTCAGGGTAGTCGATGTCACGCGGCGCTATTTCATGGGCAAGGTTGAAGTTAACGCCCTGCGGGGGATCAATTTATTAGTGGCCCGGGGAGAATTTCTCTCGATCATGGGCCCTTCCGGCTGCGGCAAGTCGACCCTGATGCATATTCTCGGCTGTCTTGACCGGCCGACGAGCGGGCACGTCCATTTGGATGAAGTTGATGTTGATGAACTTGATGATAATTCTCTGGCGGAGATCAGGAATAAAAAAGTTGGCTTTGTTTTCCAGACTTTTAATCTCTTGCCCAAACTTAATGCTATTGAGAATGTGGAGCTTCCCCTGATTTATGCCGGGATCGGTTTTGATAATAGAAGAAAAAAGGCGGCGGAATTACTGAAGGTCGTCGGTTTAAAAGAGCGAATGTTTCACAAACCGTCCGAGCTTTCCGGCGGACAAAGTCAGCGGGTAGCGATCGCCCGGGCGTTGGCTAATGATCCGTCGATCATCCTGGCCGATGAGCCGACCGGCAACCTTGATTCTAAAAGCGGTGATGAGATTATCAATCTGTTCCAGGAGCTTAACAAGCGCGGTATTACTTTGATCATCGTGACCCACGATCAGGAAATCGCCGACCACAGCAAACGGATCGTCCGTCTAAGGGACGGCCTAGTTGTTTCCGATGAATCAATGAAATGATCAGTTTTGTCGATCCGCTTAAGATCGCCTTCAGTTCAATAATGGCCAATAAAATCCGCTCTCTCCTGACAACTATGGGGGTGATTATCGGCGTGGCGGCGGTCATTACCCTGGTCTCAATGGGTGAAGGCGCAAAGACTTATATTTTGAACCAGGTCGGCAACTGGGGAGTTGGCGCCAACAGTATCACCATCCATCCGGGTAAAGAGGATGGCTCAATACCGGAGCTTACTTTAACTTACGGCGACACTCTTGCCCTGCGCCAGAAGGTCAACAATCTCCAATACCTAATGCCGGAGTTCGTCGGCCGCGGCGTACTCATTTACGGCAAAAAAGATTATAAACCGGCTTACACGATGGGCGTCTCGTCTGATTATCCTTTTGCTTATAAGCAAAAAGCAATTAGCGGCCGATTTTTTTCCAAAACTGATGAAGAGAGCCGCAAGCATGTCGTGGTGATCGGCAGGACGATAGCTAATAAACTTTTTGGTTCTTATTCGCCGGTCGGTGAAAGGATCAAGGTCAACGGTGTCGGTTTCACGATCATTGGTGTGCTGGAAGAAAAAGGAGTTTTATTATCTTACGACATGGATGATATGGCGCTTATCCCTTCAACATTATCGGAACCAGTTTTAGGCGTTAACAAGATCTGGGAGATGTTCCTGACGCTGGAGCGTGACGACCAGGTCCCCCAGGCGATCGTTGACGTCAAGAAAACCTTGATTGCCCGCCATGGACGGGAGGATTTTCATATCCATACCCAGCAGGGGCTGATAGATATTGTCAATAATATTTTAAATGCCCTGACCGGGATCGTATCGGCGATCGCGGCAATCTCTCTTTTGGTTGGCGGCATCGGCATCATGAATATCATGCTGGTGGCGGTGACGGAGCGGACGCGGGAGATTGGAGTGCGCAAGGCGATTGGGGCGAAGCGGCGCGACATTTTCCTGCAGTTTGTTTGTGAATCGGTGCTGATCACCATGACCGGCGCGCTGACCGGAATATTGCTCGGCACGCTGGCGGCCTGGGCAATAATGTTTGCGCTTAAGATGGAAGCGGTGATCGCCTGGCGGGCAGCCGAGATGGCCTGTCTTGTCGCCTTTCTGGTCGGTACATTTTTTGGCGTCTATCCGGCCATGCGCGCTGCCAAGCTCGATCCGGTTGAAGCTTTGAGGTACGAAGTGTGATCAACTCGTTCTGGGAAGAAATCAAGCAGGCGTGGAGAGCGCTTTTCTCTAACAAGGTCAGGTCGTTCTTGACGATGCTGGGCATTGTCATCGGGATTTTTTCGGTCATAACCCTGGTGACGATCGGCGAGGGTGCGAAGACCTATATCACCGACCAGATCAAGAGCCTTGGCGCCGGTTATGATTCTTTTATCCTGGTGGCTGGCAGGGACGCGAAGGCTCCGCCCAACCCCAGATTTGTTTATAGCGACATTGCCTACATGAAAAGCCGCATCCCGGAGATCAGGGATATTGTTTCGCTCAATCCGAGCTCGGGCGACGTTTCCTACGGCAAGAAAAAGCTCAAGGCTCCCTTAATCATCGGCGGCACCGCCAATATAATCCAGATGATGGGAGGGGCAGTCATACAGGGGCGCTTCTTCAATCAGGCGGAGGTCGAAGCGCGGCGTAAAGTTGCGGTTATCGGCCCGCACGTTGCCAGAGACTTCTTTGGTGAGAGCAGTCCTCTGGGGGAAAAGATCAAACTGCGCGGCAAAAATTATCTGGTCATCGGCGTCACCCAAGCTCGGGGAAGCATCGGTCCGATTGACGTTGATAAGAGGATTGTTGTCCCCATTACTACGGTCAAAAATATTATCGGGACAGATAAGATCATGCGTTTTAATATTTTCCCCAAAGATGTCAGCAGAATGGATGAGGTTCAGAAAAAAGTCCAACAGCTCATGCAAAAGAAACTCAAAAATGATGATTTCCATTTTATGACCCAGCAGGGGATACTTAATATTGTTAATAATATTTTAGCGGCCCTGACTGGCTTTGTCTCCGGGATCGCGGCGATATCCCTTTTGGTCGGCGGCATCGGCATCATGAACATCATGCTGGTGGCGGTCAACGAACGCATCCGAGAAATCGGCGTCAGGAAGGCTATCGGCGCTAAAAGGCGAGATATTGTCCTGCAATTCTTGATAGAATCGATGTTCATTAGCTTATTTGGCGGACTGCTAGGGATAATTTTTGGGCTGACTGGAGCTTTTCTCATCATGTGGTTCATCAAGGGAACTCTGATTATTGCCTGGTGGGCAGTGCTGCTGGCTACGGTTGTTTCCGCGGCTGTCGGAATTTTCTTCGGCGTTTATCCGGCTTTAAGAGCCGCCAGCCTTGACCCGGTTATTGCGCTGCGTTATGAATGACGCCTCCCGGCGCTAACAGCTTTTTAATTTCGCTGTTGACTGCCTTGACCACATTATCATCAAAATCAACATGCAGGCTTAAGACTTTGCCAGTCTCATCAATAACAAAAAGTGCAGGGATAATCATGACCTGAAAATCTTTGAGGGTGGTAAGTTTTTTATCATGCAAGACATCAAAAACAATTTTATTTTCGTTGATGAATTTATTAAGATCTTCAATCTTGCGGTCATAGGAGACGGCCATGATCTTTAACCCCTTAGTCCCGTATTCTTTATTGAGCTCGGACAAGAAATTAATCTCCTGCTGGCAAGTTTTGCTCCAACTGGTAAAAAAAGCCAGGATAGTCGCGCCCTGGTTAAAATATTTGTTAGCAGTCAAAGTTTTTCCCTCAACTGTTTTAAGGTTGAATAATGAGGAAAAATTACTTTGGGGCAGGCCTTGCGCGCCGGAAACAGCGGCCAGCAGCAGAAGTACAATCAATGTTGTTAAGCGGAGCTTCATTACTGTTTTAGTATACGCCGTCATTTTTTATTGTCAACCCGGCCGTCGGGAAGTTCTTCAAGATATTTGCGGGCGGATTCGGCCGCAATGGCCCCGTCAGCCGCCGCCGTCACAATTTGCCGCAGGGTTTTAACCCTGATGTCCCCCGCAGCAAAGACGCCGGGAGAACTCGTTCGCATCGCTTCATCAGTCATAATAAAGCCCTGTTTATCGAGTTTAACCAGATTGTTAAGCAAACCGGAATTAGGCCGGCTGCCGACGTAGACAAAGATGCCGTCAACCGGCACAGTCAGCCGGTTTTTATTGGCCAAGTCTTCAAGGGTTACCGCTTCAACTTTATTCTGCCCGCTGATCGCTTTGACGACCGAATGCCAGTAAAAAAATATTTTTGGGTTATGCGCCGCTCTTTCCGCCAAGATTTTATCGGCGCGTAAAGTATCGCGGCGGTGGACAACCATCACTTGGCTGGCAAAGCGGGTCAAAAAAATCGCTTCTTCCACGGCGGAATTGCCGCCGCCCACAACCATAATATTTTTTTCCTTGTAAAAAGGGCCGTCGCAAGTGGCGCAGTAAGAAACGCCGCGGCCCAATAACTCCGCTTCGCCCGGAACATCTAGCTTGGCCGCGGCAGTTCCGGTCGCCGCAATAATAGCGGGAGCGGTTAACAATTTACCGTCAACCACAATCTCGTAGTGCCGATTTTTTTTGGCAATCGCAACGGCATTGCCCCATTTGATCGCCAGGTCTAATTTTTTAACCTGGTCTTGCAACCGCGTCGCCAGCTCCATCCCGGAGAGGCCTTCTGGAAAGCCAGGATAATTTTCGATTTGGAAGGTGGTCGAGGCCTGGCCGCCTAAAATCATTTTCTCGACTAAAAGAACATTGAGGCGCGCGCGCAAGGCGTAGATTGCCGCGGCCAAACCGGCCGGGCCGCCGCCTAAAATAATCAGGTCCGCCTGGCCAGACTTATCGAGCGGCTGGAGTTTGGGCTTGGGCTTCACCACTGTCTGGGTCCCCATATTATCTTACTTTTTCCTCATTAATAATAATTTTGCCTTTCCCAATCACAGAAATTTGTTTATCTTTTAAAAAGACTAGAACTTCATCTCCGGTCAAGGAGTTTCCGCCTTGGCTGGCTTGCGCCCGGCCGGAGAGAATGATTTTTTCTTCTTTGGTCAGGTAGATAGCCGCGTTGCCGCTGGCCTGGATATCATTGTAATCAATTTTCACCCGATCTTTCAAGTGGATGATCTTATCGCGCTGCGTAAAGCGCATGTTGAGCGCCGAAATCCTGGCGGTTTGCCAGCTGATCAGCGGATTTCCTTGCGCCAGCAGTTCATCATTGATGCTGAAGATTTTTATGCTCTCCGCTTCCAGGGTAATGGGAGAGACATCCTTGGGGTTGATGATAAAGCGCGGCTCTCCTTTAAGCAAAATATTCTCCAGCGCTACGTCGCCCTCCAATTGGTCGGCGTAACCGACTAGATCGCCTTTATTGAAAACAATCCCGCCGGTGCAAAGAAGTTTTTCATCAGCCAGTTTCCAGCTTAAATTTTTGGATTGAAACCAATAGCCCTGGTTTTTCTGGTAGAATTCCGGGAAGTTAAAAACAGAAAGAGACGACGTTTTTAAATCGCGCGATAAAACGGAGATTTTTTTATCTAACTGGACGTCATAACCGAGCGGCTGGTCTAAAATAATTTCCTTTTCCGCCATATCCCAGAGGGCGGCCGGAGAGCGAAAGCGCAAGACCGGGTGCCCGGCTTTGAAAAAAGTGCCAGAAGCGTCCTTTAAAGAGATGATTTTCGTTGAATTGTTGGCGGCGGCGGTTTTTGCCGTCAACTGCCAGTATTTAACCCCGGCGGCCACTTCTTCAAAAGTTACTTCTTTAAACGCCAGGTCAGCTTTTTGGGATTGTTCTTTTAAGGCGCGGTAAATCCGCTGGGAGAGATCTTCTTTCGGCGCATAAATCGCCCAGAGAAAAATAAATCCGATAAAGCATAGAGAAATTATTAAAATGATTCTGGAAGATATTTTCATTTATTAATATCCCAAAGCTTTAAGCCGCAGGGCCTCTAAGCGTTCCATGAGCCCCCCCCAGCTGTCGCCCTTTTTGTAATAACCTTCGCCCAGCAATAGGTGCAGGGCGGCGACATTGTTGTCAATGGCCAAGCCTTTTTTTGTCAACTCCATAGCTTTGTCCACTTCGTCCATTTCTCCATAGATTAAAGCCATATAACCATAGGCCCAAACATTATAAGGATCAATTTTTAAGACGTTAGCAAATTCTTCGATGGCCTCTTTCTTGTAGTTGTTTGAATAATAAACAAAGGCCATGCGGAAACGTAATTTCCAATCATTGGGGGTTTCATTGACCAGGCTGACATAATCTTTCAAGGCGCGTTTTTTATAATTGATATCAATATTAGCAATCTTTTTAATATTCATCATTCCGTCGATAATGTTATTGGTGTAGGCCTGGGTAATGGCCAGGTCAAAAAGAATCGCGGGATCTTTGGGGTGGCGGTTGGCTTCAGCCTGCTTTTGCTGGAGCTCCCACTGTAATTCTTTGGTGATGCGCCAAGCGAAGGCAGGGCCCCAAATTCCAAGCGCCAAGCAACAAATTATAAACAATGCTAAATATCTAAATTTCAAATCTTCCTCCCTAGTATTTTATCTACAATGTTAGTAGTTGAGCGGCCTTTAATGGGGGGGATAACCACGATGCGTCCGCCCAGGGTCTCGACAAGGGCTTTTTCCGGCAATTGATCAACAGAATAATCGCCCCCCTTAACATGGACATCGGGTCGGACAATTTTAATTAAATTATCGGGCCGCAATTCCGAAAAAAGTGTAACATAATCGACGCATTCCAGCGAGGCTAAAATTTCCGCCCGTTCCAATTCAGAGACATAAGGCCGTTCCGGCCCCTTTAATCTACGGACGGAACGATCAGTATTGACTCCGATAATCAAGACATCGCCCAATTTTTTCGCTTCCCGCAAATAGCGGACGTGTCCCAGATGGAGGAGATCAAAACAGCCGTTGGTGAAAATTATTTTTTTGCCTTCAGCTTGCAGCTGTTGGGCGATAATTTTTAATTCCTGGCGTAATTTTATTTTCCTGATAATCGGTTCATGGCCGATGACGGCGTCGACCAATTCTTCCCGGGAACAGGGGGCGGTCCCGATTTTACCGACGACAATAGAAGCCGCGGTATTGGCCAGGAGGCAAGCTTCCTGGACAGAGGCTCTGGCCGCCACCGCTAAACTTAGAACCGCAATAACCGTGTCGCCAGCTCCGGTGATGTCAAAAACTTCTCGGGGAATAGCCGGTATATGGATAATGCCTGACTGGCTAAAAAGCGACATGCCGTCTCTGCCCCTGGTGATTAACAAATATTGGCTGGAGATCTCTTTGATGATTTTTCGGCCGGCGGCAGCCAAACTTTTCTCATTATTTATTTTTTGCGCCGCCGCGATTGCTGCTTCATTCAGATTGGGAGTAATGACAGAAGCGCCGCGGTATTTCGCATAATTATGTCCTTTAGGATCAACAGCGACAAATTTTTTATATTGCCGGGCCAGTTGAATCACGGCTTGAGCGGTCTCTTCATCAATCATTCCTTTGGCATAATCGGAAATAATCACGCCATCCATTTGGGGGATAAGGCGTTTAAGGCTCTTTAAAATTTCCTGACGCAGATTGGGTAAAATATCAGTGCGATCTTCGCGATCGACGCGGACAACGTGCTGGGCAGCTGCGATGATTCGGGATTTTAAAATAGTCGGCCGCTGCCTGTCGACGATTAAATATTGCGGGCTGACCTGCGCCTGTTTTAAGGCTTTGCGTAATTTTTCTCCCGAACCATCATGCCCGATCAGTCCGACTAAATAAGGCAGACCACCCAGAGCGGCAACATTGACCGCGACGTTGCCGCAGCCGCCTGGGACATGGGTGATGCGATAGACATCGGCGATTGGCACCGGCGCTTCCGGCGAAATCCGTTCTACACGGCTCCAGATATGCTCATCGAGCATCACGTCGCCAAAGACTAATATTTTTCGCCCTTTGAACTTCTTAATAATTTCGCTATTCATGTTGTTTTAAAATCCACTCCGCTGCCTGCAGTAAATTATTAGCCGTATGGTCCGGCGAAGTTTTCCTGTCGGCTTTTGCTACTTCACCGCGGCCGGTCATGACAAAAACAGTTTTTAAACCCGCGCGTTGCCCCGCTTCAATATCAGAGGCCTTATCACCGACCATAAAAGAGCGGGAGAGATCGATAGCAAAATCCTTTTGGGCTTTGAGGATTAGCCCGGGGTGGGGTTTGCGGCATTCACAAGCTTGTTTATAAGGATAAACGCCATGTTCAGGGTGGTGGGGACAATAATAAAGACCGTCAAGATGCGTGCCGCTGTTTAAAATCCATTTATGCAGCACCTTATCAATTGTTTGCAGCATATCTTCGGTAATTAAACCGCGGGCGACGCCAGCCTGATTAGTGATGACGATAACTTTATAGCCGGCGGCTTTGAGCTTTTTGATGGCCTCTTGTGAGCCAGAGATAAATTTAATTTCTGACGGTTTATTTAGATAACCGACATCCTCAATAATAGTCCCATCACGGTCGAGAAAAACAGCTTTGTTCATGGCTTAAATAATTCCTCTTCCACCAGGCCGCAAAGAATGTGGCCGATGGTGATGTGGCTTTCCTGAATTCTGGGGGTTGCTTGGCTGGGAACGATGATGGAAAGATCGGCAATTTTAGCGATTTTCCCGCCGTCACTGCCCAGGAAACCAACGGTCTTACAGCCCAAACTTTTTGCTTTTTCAAAAGCAGAGAGGACATTGGCCGAATTGCCGGAAGTAGAAATACCGACGACAACATCGCCTTTTTGGGCCAAGCCCTCAACCTGACGGGCAAAGACGGTGTCAAAGCCGAAATCATTGCCAAGGCAAGTTAAAATTGACGAATCTGTTGTTAAGGCTAGAGCAGGCAAAGCTTTGCGGTTGATTAAGAATCGGCCGATTAATTCGCCGGCCAGGTGCTGCGCGTCAGCCGCCGAGCCGCCATTGCCGCAGAACATAATTTTGCGGCCATTACGTAAGGCAGCAATCCACAATTTAGCGGCAGTTTCTATTTGCGGAACCAGGGTCTTGATAACCTGATTTTTTACGTCGATGCTGGCTTGCAAATCGGCTTTGATTTTATTTTGCATTATTTTTTAAATTGTTTTCTTGATCTGGGTGATAAACTCATTAAATTCAGCCGGCGCGCTTTTAAGAAAAGACTTAATTTTATCCCATTTAAGGTCAAGATATTGGTGGGCGAGATAATTTCGCAATTTTACGCACTCGGCCAGCCTGGTCGCCAGATCAAGCCCAATAATTTTTAATTCCACCAATTTTAAAATAACGTCAACATAAGTGGCGGGGATTTCTCCGCTATTTTTATCTGATAAGACAATTTTGGCGACGTCAATGGTTGCATTGGCAATATTTTCGATCATGCGTTCAACATTGCGGCGTAACGGTTTGTCTTCAAGATATGTTTTCCATTCCAGCGCACTAAAAGCAGCCAGTTCATTGAGTTCCGATTCCAAAAAAGAAATCCTGGCAATTATGCTTTCTTTTTGTGATTTGTTAAAGTTCATTTTTCCCTTCCCTGGCTTTCCAGACGTCAATGACGAAATCCTGGAAATCTTCGGCTTCTGAAGAAATTAGCAGCATGTTATCAATATAAAATTTATTGTCTCTTATGACCAGCGGCAATCCGCGCAGCGCTTCCCAGGCAATGGTTGGGCGGGCCTGGGGCAGATTGATCAAATCAACGGAACGCTTAACGACTTTTTCAAGATCTAACCAGAGCTGGTTAATTTTTTCTTCGGATGTCCCTTCTTCTGGCCAGACTGCGATATCATAATCTGATTCGCTAAGGGCACGCTTTTTCGCCTGTGAACCAAAAAGAAAGGCGAGCTTTATTTCCTTTCGTCCTTGCAATAAACGCTGCAATTCAACAATAATTTGCTCGGTCATAGTTCTTTATGATAGCAGTTCTTGTTGTGATTGTGAAGGGCGGATTTCTTTGTTATAATATTTGTAATAGTCGGTGATTGAAAGGATCTCTTAATGAAAAAATTTAATGTTTGCGTGCTGGGCGCTACCGGTATGGTCGGTAAAGAGATGATGAGAGTTTTGGAAGAGCAAGATTTTCCAGTCGATCAATTTTTGCCGCTAGCTTCCGAGCGAACGGCTGGCCAAACCGTCACATTTAAAGGAAAAGAATATACCGTAGAGCTTGCTCAACCCGATTCATTTAAAGGGATCCAAATCGGTTTATTTTCTGCTGGAGCAAAAGTTTCAAAACTTTTAGCGTCTGAAGCAGTCAAGCAGGGTTGTGTGGTCATCGATAATACCAGCGAATTTCGGATGGACCCGAATGTTCCTTTGATTGTGCCAGAAGTTAATGGTCACGCCCTAAAACAGCATAAAGGTATTATTGCCAATCCGAATTGTTCAACGGCCCAAATGGTTTTGCCGCTTAAGCCTATCTATGACGCTGTGGGGATTGAGCGAATTGTCGTTTCTACTTACCAGGCGACGTCGGGGTGGGGGAAGGAAGCGGTGGTGGAAATGTATGAACAGACTAAAGCTCTTTTGGCTAAGCCTAACGCTAAAGTTGCGGTTAAATATTTGCCAAAGCAGATTGCTTTTAACGTGATCCCGCAAATCGATTCTTTCGCAGACAATGGTTATACCAAAGAAGAGCTGAAGATGGTCAACGAAACCAGGAAAATTTTAGAAGATGAGACTATTCGGCTGACGGCTACAACCGTGCGGGTGCCGGTGGCTGTCGGTCATGCGGAGTCGGTCAATATCCAAACCAGGGAAAAAATCTCGGCGGCGCAAGTCCGCGCGCTGATTGCGAAATTTCCGACGGTCAACGTTGTCGATGATCCGGCCAAAGGTATTTATCCAACACCAATTGATTGTGTCGGCAAGAATGAGACTTTTGTCGGGCGAATTCGTGAGGATATTTCGCAGCCCAATGGGATTGAAATGTGGATTGTTTCTGACAACCTTCGTCGGGGAGCCGCGCTCAATGCGATCTTAATCGCTGAACGGATGATGGCGGACGGGCTGATTTAAGTTTAAGCCGGGATGACAGATCAACAACAAATTGCCTACTACACTGCTCTCCTCGCCAAGCATGGCGATCATTACCACTCTTTAGACTGGAAAGGGACCAATAGCCAAGATGAACGCTTTTCCATCCTGCGGGAAATTTTCTTGTACGGCAATAAAAGTGTCAACCTCTCTTTGCTGGATGTCGGCTGCGGCTTCGGCGATTTATACGGTTATTTAAAAAAACATAAATTATTAGACCAGTACCGCCTTCATTATACTGGCTATGATATTGCCCCTAGCTTATTAGAGGTTGCCGGAAAAAAATATCCCGCAGCCAAATTCCAGTTGTGTGACATCTTAGAAGAAATTAAAGTCCCGACTTTTGATTATGTTTTTTGCTCCGGAACTCTTAATCTCCGTTTGACAGATCTGGAGAGTCACCAGACTTTTGTCCGCGCTATGTTGACCCGAATGTTTGAGCTGGCAAACTACGGCCTGGCGGTAAATTTCTTAAGCGCGGGGGGGGCTTCTGACGCTAGAATTATGGAGCAGAATCTCGGACGCTACTTTTATTTTAAACCGGAGGAGATTATCTCCTTTTGCCGCTACTTGACGAGCGACTTCATTTTAAGGCATGATTACTATCCGGGTGATTTTACGGTATATCTTATGAAATAATTATGGTTAGAAAGGCAATGACAAACAACAAAAACAGGGACGATGATCAATATGGTAGAATAAAATTGTGGCGGCAGTTTTTTCTACCTTTGCTTATTCTCGGCTTAATTTCTATTTTGGGGACTATTGGCTTCATGCAAATAGGAAAATTTTCTTTTCTCGAAGCTTTGTATTTTGTAGTTGTAACCTTGACCACAGTCGGTTTTAGGCCCATTACGCAGATGTCACCACAGGCCATGATTTTTGACATGATTTTTGTCATTGTCGGGATTATTCTGCTTATAGTGGTTATTGGCAGGGCGCTAGAGTTTATTGTATCCGGAGAATTTGTTAGAATTAGGAGGATAAGAAAGATGGATAAAAAAATAGCCGATCTAAAAAATCATTTTATTATCTGTGGCTATGGTCGAGTGGGACATCAAGTTGCCCAAGAATTTAAGGTCAACCATATTCCCTATGTTGTGATCGACGCGAAAGCGGAAGTGGCGTCAGAATTAGAACAGGAAAACATTCCCTACATCATTGGCAATATGACCACTGATGAAAGCTTGCAAAGAGCGGGGATAGTATTCGCCAAAGGTCTTATTGCCGTAGCCGATTCCGATATAGACAATGTTTTTGTCACCATAGCGGCTAGGGTCTTGAATTCTAACCTTTATATTGTGGCTAGAGCCGGACATGCCGAAGTTGAAAAAAAATTATTGAGAGCCGGAGCTAATAAAATAATTTCTCCTTATCTTATTGCCGGCCGCCGTATTGCTGCCATGGCCATCAGACCTGTAGCCAGTGATTTCCTGGATATGGTTATGCACGGTGACCACATGGAATTTAGTTTACGGGATGTAAACATTGCGGAACGTTCGCCGCTGGCGGATAAAACGCTGGCCGAGGCGGCGATCAGGGAAAAAACAGGGGTCACGGTCTTGGCTATCCGCAAAGGTCAAAACCAATATAATCTCCAGCCGGCCGGCGGTTCGAAACTGGAAGCCGGAGATACCATGATTGTGATTGGTACGAATGAACAACTAGACCGCCTGGAAAAGGTGATAAAATGATCTTTGACGGTATTAAGACAATTTTTGAAAAAGATCCGGCGGCGGCCAATATTTTTGAAGTGCTGCTGTATCAGGGCTTGTGGGCGATGTCTTTTCATCGTCTTGCCCATTTTCTTTATCAATTGCGCCTGCCGGTAATCCCCCGTCTGATTTCCCAAATTTCCCGACTTTTAACGTTAATCGAGATTCACCCTGGAGCCAGAATTGGCAAACGTTTTTTTATCGATCATGGCAATGGGGTCGTAATTGGTGAGACAGTGATCATTGGCGATGATGTCATGATTTATCAGGGGGTAACTTTGGGTGGGACAGGCAAGACTCGCGGTAAACGGCACCCAACTATCGGCAATAATGTGGTGATTGGAGCGGGGGCGATTGTTTTGGGGGACATCATAGTCGGCGATAATTCACGGATTGGGGCGGGAGCGGTGGTGACTAAATCGGTGCCCCCAGATACAACAGTTGTCGGTAATCCGGCCTGGACGACCAAACGTGATGGGCGAAAACTTGGGCCGTTGGAACACGGCGCGCTGCCAGATCCAATTCATGCTGTGCTGGACGAAATGAACGAGCGGCTGAAAAAGCTGGAAGGACGACGGCCATAATAGTCACAAATTTGAAATAAAAGATACAACATCCGTAATCTTAATTCCGTTGGCTTTAATCTCCCCAGCATTTAATTCAATCGCCAGATCAAAATCCTGTTCTGGGGTAATCGGCATAAGTGATTCGCTGGCCGTGACTGGTGTCGGTCTTTGGACATACTCGGTCAATTCCACAACTTTATTGTGATCGAGCCAAACAAAGTCCAGAGGGAATTTCATGCCATGCATAGTGAAAGAGGGATGGCCTTTGTGTTTGAAAATAAATATCATTCCATGGTCCGACGCCATTGTATTTCTGTCGGATAAACCCTGGCCCTTTTCCTCCATGGTTCTGGCAATTTCCAGCGTATATGTTTTGGCGCCAATCTGGGCGGAAATTGTTTTTATATTCAGGGGGATTAAGGGGCGTTCAATTGGGAGACTCGAGTGATTAATCATGATGTTCCCCATAAAAAATCCAATCAGTAAAAGGTTGGCGCCTCTTTTCATCAACATAATTATACACTAGCTGGTTTGAAATAATTATCCTAATTTGCTATGATAACTTTGATGTACCAAGCAAATATAAAAGTTACGCTTAAAAAAACCGTTGCTGACCCGCAAGGTTTGACCATCAAACACGCGCTTGATTCTTTGGGTTATAAAGATATTGATTCTGTCCGCGCCGGCAAGTTTTTTATTATTAATTTAAAATCAAGTGATAAAGCTAAAGCAGAGCAAGAAACTAAAGAAATGTGTGAGAAGCTGCTTGTTAACCCGGTGATTGAAGAATATTCATTTGAGATAAAAGAGATAAAATGAGGTTTGGCGTAGTCGTTTTTCCCGGTTCCAACTGTGATCGTGACTGTTCCCATGTTGTAGAAACTGTTATCAAGCAACCCTGCGAAATGATCTGGCATAAAGATTCTCCCAGTCTGGCAAAGTTTGATGCTTTAATTATCCCCGGTGGTTTTAGCTATGGTGACTATTTAAGATGCGGCGCCATTGCCCGCTTTTCTCCTATTATGAAATCGGTGATCGATTTTGCCAATGGTGGTGGCTTGATCATCGGTATTTGCAACGGTTTTCAGATTCTGCTCGAGGCGGAACTTTTGCCTGGCGCAATGTTAAGAAACAAGAATCTCCATTTTATCTGTAAATATGTAGAACTAAAAGTTGAAGAGACTGACACCCCTTTTACTAATAAATATAAAATGGGACAAATTATTCGAGTTCCCATTGCCCATAATGAGGGAAACTATTTTATTGAGCCGGAGGGTTTGCAGAAATTAAAAGCTAATCGGCAAATTATTTTTCGCTATCACGGCGAGAATCCTAATGGGGCTATGGATGATATTGCCGGGATTTGTAATGAGCGACGTAATGTTCTCGGCATGATGCCGCACCCGGAACGAAGCTCAGAGGCGATTCTTGGCTCCGAGGATGGGTTGGGGGTGTTTGAATCGATTTTGAGTAAACTTTCTGGACAATAAATTGTAATATATGACAAAACATTTACAATGATGCCAAAGTGTATTACAATATAGCATTATGATAAAGAGATGGTTAAAATTACCTAAAAAAACGTCGTTTTTCCTTTTTGGGCCCAGACAAACGGGAAAGAGCACCTTAATCGCAGAAACACTCAAAAGTGATTTTTGGAGCATTAATTTGCTGCTAAACGAAGCTTTTTCCAAATACTCGAAATATCCAGAATTATTTCGCAAAGAAGCAATCAAAAAAATTGAAAATGAGCAAACAAGGACTATTTTTGTTGATGAGATTCAACGGGTTCCGGCTCTTTTAAATGAAATCCAGTTTTTAATGGATCAGAAAAAGATCCAATTTATTCTAACTGGTTCAAGTGCTAGAAAACTAAAAAAAGGCGGAGCAAATTTATTGGGGGGAAGGGCGGTTGAGCGTTTTCTCTTCCCATTTATTTATTTTGAAATAGAACAAAATTTTGAACTTGAGGATATTTTGCGATTTGGTTCTCTGCCTTCAGTTTATGGTAAAAATGAACAGGAAAAGACGGATCTCCTTAAGGCTTATACTGACACATATCTGCGGGAAGAAATTCAAGCCGAGGGTATCGTGAGAAATCTTGGTGGGTTCTCAAGGTTTTTAGACATTGTGGCCAGCCAATTTGGCGAGTTGGTCAGTTTTTCCAATATTGGGAGAGAATGTCAATTGCCGAACAGAACGATTCAATCTTACTATGAAATATTAGAAGATACATTGATTGGTTTTCGGCTTGATCCGTGGCGCAAGAGCCTGCGTAAACGGCTTAGTGGACATCCTAAGTTTTATCTTTTTGATCTGGGTGTAACTAATGCTGTTAATCGTCATTTAGGCGATCCTCCCGACAATATATTGCGTGGCCGCCTTTTTGAACAATTTATTGTAGCAGAAACATATCGTCTCCTGAAATATTTTCAGAGCGAGGCTAGAATTTTTTATTGGCGCACTAACACGGGTGCGGAAATTGATTTAGTCATTGAAAAGCAAGGGGAACTCCGCGCGGCCTTTGAGATTAAGGCCAAGAAAGAAATTGGCGGAAACGATTTTTCCGGATTCCGCTCTTTTTGCGCAGATAATCCCAATGTCCCTTGTTTTTTTGTTTGTGAGGTTGATGAACCCTACCGGGAGGGGACAATTGAAATTTTGCCGTGGGCAAAATTTTTAAAACTACTCCCAGATTTTTTGTAGGTGGATTAGGGAAATTTGAAAGGTTTCTGGGGAAATTCGGGGGAAAATTTTGGGTTGCTCACAAAAATTCCTGTTTCAACAATAAAATATCCTTTTATGTATCGAGGCCTGATAGTGCCAATTGATGAATAAAATTTTGAAACAATATCCTCATTAA
>JACRKQ010000014.1 GCA_016219705.1 Candidatus Saganbacteria bacterium
ACTGCAAGTACGGTTCTGTGAGGGGCGTCAAATGACTTCGCCATGGTTGAATAGTGTGGCACTCCACAATAATCGAAAGAGTGGAGCAACAGAGAATACAAAGAAAACCTAAAGGAGGGAATTTAGATGTCTACTCGACAGTACTTCGTTTACGCCAGGAAGTCCACCGACACCGAGGAAAAGCAGGTGCTTTCCATAGAAGCGCAGATAACAGACTTAAAAGAATTTGCCGCCAAAGAAAAACTTGAAATCGTCGCCTCGCTTTGCGAGGCAAAAACTGCCAAAGAACCTGGCCGAATCATATTCGGAGAAATGTTGAAACGGATTAAAAGGGGAGAAGCGGAAGGAATTTTGGCTTGGCATCCCGATCGGTTAGCCCGTAATAGCATTGATGGGGGCGAGATCATCTATCTCCTGGACACAGGTCTTATAAAAGACCTTAAATTCCCCACTTTTTGGTTTGACAGCACACCCCAGGGTAAATTTATGCTGAACATTGCCTTTGGTCAGAGTAAATACTATGTAGACAACCTTAGCGAAAATGTCCGGCGCGGGCAAAGGCAGAAATGTAGGCGAGGCGAATGGCCTACTAAAGCGCCGCTTGGCTATATAAACAACAAATTAGATAAAAGGCGGGTCGATGTTGATCCCGTAAGGGCACCTTTCGTTAAAGGGGCCTTTGAACTCTACTCTACCGGAGATTATACACTCAAGGCGCTTGCTAAGTATTTGAAAGATACCGGCCTGCGAAATTCCAAAGGCAATGTTCTGGCAAAGACCTGTGTCCAGAATATGTTAAAGAAACACTTTTATTATGGGACCTTTTATTATCGCGGGGAATATCACGAGGGGAACTACGAGCCAATTATTTCCAAGTCTTTATTTGACCAAGCCCAGCAGGTGATGGCCAATCGGGGCAAGAAAAAGCGGCAGAGAAAACATGACTTTGCTTTTTCGGGACTTATGCGATGCGGCCATTGCGGCTGTATGATAACTTGCGAAAAGCAAAAAGGCCATCATTACTACCACTGCACCAAGAAAAAGGGGCTCTGCGATCAGAAATATGCTCGCGAAGAGCTTATTGCCGAACAGATGAAGGAGATTGTTCAACGAGTATCTATGCCTGACGATTGGGCTAATAATATGCTCAATAAGCTCGACGAAGAGAAAGCGCAAGCTAAAAGCGAAACCAAAGCCTTAGTTCAAAATCTCGCCGATCAGAAAGTCGAGATTGAGCAGAAGTTAAATAGACTGCTCGACCTTTACATCGAAGGCAAAGCCATAAGCCCAGAAGAATACCAGGCCAAGAAACGAGAATATCTTGATCGAAAAGCCAACATTCAACAGAAAATGCGAGATTTTGAACTAATGGGAAATAATTGGCTCGAACCTATGCGCGCGCTTATTTTATCCTCATGCCAAGCCAAAATTCTTATATCCGAAAATAATCCGGATAACATTTCAACATTTCTGAAAAATATCGGCTCGAACTTTATTTTAAAAGATAAAAAATTCCAATTTGAAGGGAAAATCGGCTGGCGGCCGCTGCTGAAAAACGGCCCATTTAATAATTGGCTGGTCAGCCAGGACTTTGACGTTTTTACTGAAGCTGCCGCGAAAGCCTTATTGCGCCCTGCGCAAATCTAAGCGCTGAAAGTGGTATAAAAAGAAGCAAATAAGACAGAAAAAGTATCCAGACATTTATATCGCCCCAATAACGGAGGAATATTGTCCTGTTTTAAAAAGCCAACAGGGATGATTCTTTCGGCTGCTCCCAATCTCATCCTGATCTCCGGCAGTAAAAAGACCATTTCCTTACCGCCAATACCGATAGTTTTAAATTCGCGGCAATCTTTTGTTAAATTTATCCCTAAATCCAGCGCTTTGGAATGGGGGAAAAGTGTGTAATCAGCGCCGGTATCGATAATTAAAGTGAAATCAATAAAACGTTGGAATTTTTTTGACCAGAAAGAAGCCCTGGCAATCGGTCGCCGCAAAGATCCGAATATCCTGGAATTTTCTTTCTCGTAAGGGAAACCAGCTTTCATCGCAAAATTAAAATTAAGGCGTCTGTTTTTGGAATGTACGTAAGGATTGGCGTCTCGGCAGGATTCTTTCTCATGAGTTTTTCAAGCAGTTTTGACGCTTGATTGCCGGTTTTAGCGGCGTAAATTTCTCCGTCTAAGATAATGACATGCTTGCCAAAATATTTGGAATTTGAGTACGCTAGATTAATTAATGTCTGTTGCTTTTTCTTCACAATTTAATTTTAACACGAGAGATAAAAATGTCAATTTTTACGCCCGCGGGTGGGGCTGTTGGAGATTTAATATACCACCGCTAAATCACCCTGGTCAGCCAGGACTTTGACGTTTTTCAACTGCGCTAATTCCGACTTTATGACAAAACAATAACCGCGTTTGTGTGCGATAAAACCTTGCAATTCTTTCTCACTCTGCAAAAAGATGATTGGCAGATTATTATAAAAAACAATCCCGGGTCGATTGCCAGTATTATAAGCGGCAATTTCCTCATTTGGCTTGATAACAGATGAGACTTTCGCGGCTAACTCTTTCGTCCCTTTCAATGTCTCCACCAACGGCAATGATTGGGTAACTAAAACAAAAGTCAGGCCAAAAACCATAATCGGCAGGGCCGCAAAAGAGAGGCGATAGGCTTTAATAAAGAAGGCAATTATCGACAACAACCCCCCCCCAATTAATATTACAGCTAATAATTTTAATTGCGGCATAAGTAGTGGATACTGGCCAGAATAATTGTGTGTTCCCAGGATAATTACGCCAATTATTAATAACGAGACGACCCCCGCTAACAAAATATTGGCGATTATCATCCCGCGCTGTAATTTTTTCTGATTATCAAGAAAATCAGTCCACAATTTGCCGACGATTATGGCCAAGAAAGGATAAAGCGGGAGGAGATAGCTTGGTAATTTTGTTTTAGCGACAGAAAAGACGATGAAGACCGGAACAATAAAACAGAACATGAATAGTTCGGGGGCATTTAATCTTTGCCGCCAATTTCTGATCAATCCATATGGCAAGAAATGCGACCAGGGGGCAAAGCCGATAATAATCGCCAGGAAATAATAGTACCAGGGGCCGGGGTGGCCGGCCACTACTCCCTGAAATCTCGCCAGAAAAAGAAAGCCGAGGGCAAAATCGACAAACTTTTGACCGTGGATGAGATATTCAATAACATACCAGGGGAGACCAATTAAAGTGATGATTAGAAATCCGGGTAAAAGAGAAAGGTCACTTAGTTTCTTTAATTCCTTTTTGAACAAGAGAAACAAAAAAATGGTAAAGCAGGGCAAAATAACTCCGATAATTCCTTTCGTCGGGAGGGCCAGCGCCATGGCTAGATAGGAGAGCCAATAATATTTTTTATCATTTGTACAATAACCGAAATAAAAACTAAATAGGGCGCCATTTAATAGTAAAGTCAGCAAGATATCAATTTCTGCGATGCGTGACTGAACAAGAAATTGCAATGCGGTCATGACAACTAGGGCGGAGAGGATACCCGTTTTTTTATTGTAAAACTTTCTAGCCATAAAATATGTTAAAGCGACAGTTGCTACGCCGCAAACTGCCGACCAGAAACGGATGGCAAATTCGTTAAAACCAAAGATCATAATCGCGATATTGGCTAGCCAATAAAAGAGGGGCGGCTTATCAAAAATGATTTGCCCATTGTAATGCAGTGTCAACCAATCTCCAGTTAACCACATCTGCTTGATAAATTCGCCGTAGGTAGTTTCGGCGGCGTCGTAGAGGGAGAAGGAGCCAAGTTTAAAGAAGTAGAGGAAAGCGGCTAATAAAACTAAAGCAATTAATGAAAAATGCCTAATGCCAAATGCCCAACTATTGTGTGCCTGCGGCACGTTATTATAATGTCGCGAAGATACTCCTTCATTAGTTATTCGTAATTCGTCATTAGTCATTATTTCCCCCCCCAGTATCCTCTTTGTTTCGTAAGAGTTGAAAAACATTGCCCACTGATCGGGGTGTTCTTTGATGAATGTCTCGAAAATTGCGCCGACTTTTTGGATTACTTCAGCCCGATTATTTTTTTCAACGTAAAATGGTTTCATAAAAGTATATACATTAATGTGATTTTCTCGATTAGCGAGCATGGGGATAACGGCGCAGCCAGTGCGCTGGGCCAGCGTCAGCCAGCCGGTGGCGACCGGTACCTGATGCCCCAGGAGATTAATCATTGCATGGCGGCTCTCTTGCGCTCCCGTATCGGCCAGGAGATAAACGAGGCGCTTGTCATTGAGCGCGCTGGCGGCCAGCTGAAACATATTTTGATCGAGGATATTAATTAATTCGACGTTATGCAAGCCGCGCCGGCGATTAATAAATTTAAATAATGGTTCATTCCCTGCCCGTAAAATACCGGTGACTGGAAACCCCTCCAGACTTAAATTTGCCGCCGCCAATTCATAATTACCGGCATGAATCGTCAAGATAATCGCGCCGCGATCATCCTTTAAGGATTGCCTGACGTTTTCTAAATTATCGAGGCGGAAACAGCGCCGAAAATGTTCTCGACGGAAAAACGGGACGCAGATAAGTTCCAAGATTGATTGGCTAAAATTGCTGATTAATTTATCGGCCAATTGCGGGGCGGGCGAGTCGGGGAGGAGCAATTTGTAATTGGCAGTGATTTCTCTTTTCAGCGGCGTCTGCCTGGCAATGGCCGCTGCCAGCCAGGCGGCGCCAAACATCAAGGCCAAGGCGACAGTAACCGGAGCGAAAAAGATCAAACGAAAGATAAATTGGATGAAATAAAGGAGAACAATCATGTGCGGCTAAATTGGATCTCGTAAAGTCGGCGATAGAGCCCACCCTGGGCCAGTAATTCAGCATGGGAGCCGCTTTCCACAATACGTCCGTCATCGATCACGAGGATCCGATCGACTTTTTCCACCGTGTAGAGCCGATGGGCGATAATAAAACTGGTCCTTTTTTGCATCAACCGGTCCAGTGCTTCCCGAATTTGTACTTCTGTCTCTGTGTCGAGAGATGAGGTGGCTTCATCAAGAATTAAGATCCGCGGGTCGCGCAAAATGGCGCGAGCAATCGCGATCCTCTGTCTTTCTCCGCCGGAGAGCTTATTGCCCCGTTCGCCAACTTCCGCTTCATATTGTCCCGGTAAGGAGCTGATAAAGCCGTGAGCGTTGGCTAGGTTAGCGGCCCGGATAATTTCCTCGTCGGTTGCGTTGGCCCGGCCATAAGCGATGTTTTCTTTGATGGAGCCGCGGAAGAGAGCGATATCCTGGGGGACAACAGCAATTTGACGTCGGAGAGACTCTTGTTTAATAGTTCGCAGATTATGGCCATCAACCAAAACCCGGCCGCTGGTCGGGTCATAAAAGCGCAAGAGCAAATTCATCACGGTGCTTTTTCCGGAACCGGTCCGGCCCACCAAGGCAACTCTTTCTCCGGGCTTAACCGTAAAATTAATATTACGCAAAGTGAGATTAGGGTCGGTTTTATCGTATTGAAAAGCCACCTTGTCGAAAATGACTTCGCCGGCAATGCGCGGAAGGTCGCTGGCGTCGGGGAGATCATTAATTGTCGGGGGGATATCCATGATTTCAAAAACGCGGCGGGCGGAAGCCAGTCCCTGTTGCAGGATGCTGTAGGCTTTACTTAAAGCATTGCCCGGGTCGGTCATGATGGCCAGGGCGGCGGCGAAAGAAATCAGTTGCGGCAGGGTGAGATGGCCGCTGATTATCTCCAGCCCTCCGTACCAGACAATAGCGACAACGGCGATCGTCTGCAGCATCGCGATGACCGGAGTTTGCGTGGTCAGGATTTGAACGGCCCGCATGTT
The DNA here is from genome assembly GCA_016219705.1 of Candidatus Saganbacteria bacterium. GTDB lineage: Bacteria > Margulisbacteria > WOR-1 > O2-12-FULL-45-9 > O2-12-FULL-45-9 > JACRKQ01. The sequence continues at coordinate 5,869 of JACRKQ010000014.1, forward strand.
GATGTCAAAGGATTTTTCCGTCTCCGCTTTAAATTCAGTCACCGCGGTTTTTTCCATGGCGAAAGATTTAACGATTTTTACCTGGGAAAGAGTCTCTTCAAGATGTGAGGTGATATCGGCGGCTTTTTGCTGGACACCTTCACTGATCAGGCGGATCTCCCTGGCGAAAAAACGGATCACTTGGATAATCAGGGGGAGGGCGATAAAGGTCAGCAGCGATAAGCGCCAATTGAGCCAAAACGTATAAACCATTAGACCAAGAAGCAGCAGTGATTGCGGAATAATTGTGGCCAGGCCGGTTAATAGCGTTATCTGCAAAGTTTGGATATCGTTCATGATGCGGGAGACTAACTCGCCCGTATTCCAGGTGTTATAAAAATCAAGCGACAAATTCTGCAGATGTTCATAAGCCTTATTGCGTAAATCAACAATAACGCGATTGACGACAAAAGAGAAGAAATAATCCTGGCCATAGATGAATATGCCTTTGAAAAAATATAAACCGATCATGGCCAGCGCGGCAAAATTTAGCCAGAGGATGTTTTTGTTTTCGATAACTTTAAAAATGTAGCCGGCTAAAGGCGCGACTAAAAGAGTGCAGCCGGTGACCAGGGCGGTGCAGAGCGAAGCGATAACAACTTGTCTCAAATAGGGTTTAACAAATTTAAGCAGTCTTATGTAAAGCTTCATGCAACTCCTCCGCGATTTTTCTGGCCGCGCCGGGTTCACCCATAATTTCCAGCAATTGCTGCGACATTCTAGTCCGAGCCGGGGGATCTTTAAGCAGTGCTATGATTCTGGTTGCGACCAGCGCCGGATCAATTATACCGCGAATTTCCGGGACAATTTCCTGGTCGGCTTTGATATTAGCCAGGACAAAATATTTTATTTTTTTATTTAAAGCGTTTATCAGCGTTCGCTTAAACCAGGGGCCGATAACCGGGATGAAGCTGATAAAATGCGGCCAGCCTTCCAAGGGGATAACTTGGGGGTTGTCGAGGGGGAAGAGAGCGAGCATGGGCGCGCCCAAAGCGGCCAGGCGGGCGGTATTTGTCCCAGGGATCGTGATTACAAGTTCGGCATTATGTATTTGCTCAAAAGCAATCATTTTTGTTCCGGCAATTGTCAGCGCCGGCTGGAAAGACGAGGTGACGATTTGAATTTTTAGCGTCGGATATTGGGCGCGGAGCAGCTTGATAATCTGTTCATAAATCGGCGTCATATGTTTAATTTGCCAATCGCGGCTGCCGGGCATAAAAGTGACAACGTCTTTTTCCGGCGACCATTTATTTTGTCCGGCCACAGAATCGACCATCAGGTTGCCGACGATTTTGATTTTCTCTCTGATTTTGCTGCTGCGGCCAAGTTTCCTTAAGGCCTGCTCATCAGGGACGAAAAATTGCTGATAAGATCCGAACCAGCCGATTCTCTCCTGGACGTAGGCGAAGGCCGGGTATTTCAGCTTTTTTGCGACCAGGACAGCGTGAGCCAGATCGCCTCCCAGATAAAGGACCAGGCCCTGTGGCGAAAAGTCGATGAGCGGTTTTTGATTTTTGAGAATCCAGCTCCGATAATTTGCGGCGGTTACTGTTTGCGTGATTTCCTTGATTGTTCCGACATAATCCAATTCTCTTCCGCTGATGTACTGGCAGGGAGTCAGAACGAGTGTAATCCGGGCTTGAGGGATTGTTTTTGCTGTTTCGGCGGCGACCGGCTTAACCAGCGCGGACAGCTCTCCCGGGCTATTGGCGACTAAAACAATATCGTATTTGGCCATGAATTACTTCAGATTATAACAGATTATTATCGACGCTTAAAGGGAATCAATGGACAATTCATACACAAAACAGGCAAAATAAATTGAAAATTTATCTAAAATCTGACGAATATAATATAGGATGGCTGAGTGTGTGGTAGGGATGCAATAAAATCTCTCGGGGATAAAATCAAAAGGCAATAAAAATGAGAGTACTAAAAATTGGAGTGACTTCCGAAAATAAATTGAAAACTGAAGCGGTAAGAAAAGCGTATGCTTCTGCTGGTGTTTCAGCTCAAGTTACTGGGTATAAAACAGATTCAAAAGTGGGTGAACAACCAGTTGATGATCAGACAATAGCGGGAGCAAGAAATAGAATTGCCGATTTAATAACTAGAAATGAAGGTCTTGACAGGATTGTATCGATAGAAAGCGGGATTTTTAAAAAAGACGAAGGGTGGGAAGATATCGGAGTAGCTGTAATCGTTGATCCGCATTCTAATAAAGAAGATGTAGAATATTCTGACCCCGTTGCTTTTCCTGCTCAATTTGTGGAGAGGGCATGTCAAATTGGTTTTGATACTATGACAGTTGGTAAAGTAATGGAAGAAGCCTATAACCTGCAGTACCAGAGCAGAATGGATCAATTAGCATTGACCCATGATGACTTTTCAACTATTTTGAAGAGATATTTTCCTGAATCTTAATATCTTCTCAACCAATCTTGGAAAAAGTCCTTTACAAGCTCCAGTGAGTATGTTATAGTATTATATGTTAAGGAAGGGTCGAAGTTAATGGTTGAGATCTTAAAAAGGAGTCTGCCCCGAGATCATGTTGATGCCACATTTTAGCCTGCCTGCCCATATGGGCCGTCTGGCCGGTAGGCAAGGCCTCACAGTCCATTATCGCAGAGAAATTTTTTAAAGGAGTTAATTCATGAAGAGTATTTTTGTGGGTAATTTACCCTGGTCCGTAGCTGACGCTGACCTCCAAGCGAAGTTTTCCGAGTTTGGAACGGTCTTGTCCGCCAGGATAGTAACCGACAAGTTCTCCGGACGTTCCCGTGGTTTTGGTTTCGTCGATATGGAAGATGCCGATGCCCAAAAGGCAATCGCCGCCATGTCTGGCTACAAATGGGACAACCGTGAGATCACTTGCAACGAAGCTAAGCCGAAGTCAGAAGGTTCTGATCGGCCGCGTCGTGATAATCGCGAGCGCCGGGGCCCATCAAGTTTCGCGTTCTAATTTCGGTTAGAATTCTAGAAACAATTAGCCCTCCGATGTATATCGGAGGGCTTTTTTTATGCGGCTGGTCCGACTCCCATTAATCTAGCCAGAGGGCTGCTTTTCAGGTCAATGGCCTTATAAGGGCAGAGTTCGTGGCAGCAGTAGCACATGATGCATAATTTCTGGTTAATTGTGACTTGGCCGTCGTTGGTTATGGCTTTATTGGGACAGCTTCTGAAGCAAATCAAACACCGGCGGCATTTGGTCTGGTCAATCACTGGATCAACGCGCAAAAGGTTCTTTAGCGGATTCAGCATAAACGTCAGCCAGGGTGGAATCAAGCGAGTGATATTATGAGCGCTTGAGGCATGCCGCCAATCAGGTCGAGCAATATCTTTCAACGTTAAGCCGACAATTTCTATCTCATCTAATTTTCCACAACCCAATCCGCGTTCATGCGCAATCTTAATCATGTCGATATCAAAGGGTTGGTAGCCAATAGCCTGGGCGCCGACGGCGTCGAGGGCCACGGCGTCGGTTGATAGTAAAATTGCGCCCATAAAACGTTTTTGCCCGGCAGAAGGGCCGTCTCCCTCCATCCCATAAACCGCGTCGATAATATTTAATTTAGGTTTAACGATTTCAAAAATATCGACCAGCATTTGGGAAAAAGGGCGGGGTTGGGGAGCTTTCAGATGATATTGTGATTTATGAAAACCGGGAATCAAGCCAAAAAGATTTTTGATCGCGCCGGTATAAAGGGTCCAACCGTGGGTTTTCAGTTTTGCCAGACTGATAATGTTTGGATAATCAAAAGCGGCGGCAGAGAGACGGAGCGTTTTGATGGTGCAATTTTTACTTGGGCTGTTGACTTCTCTGGTCGGCAATTGATGGAAGTTTAAGATTTTAGCGCCGGAATTTTCAGCGACCGTTTTGAAACCGGTCTTTTCCATCAAGCGGGCAATATTGGCTGCCGGATTGCCAGGGCTATCACCGATAAAGACTTCGTCCTGATTATTCTTTAATATTTTAGTTAAGGTTTCTACGATTGACGGATGTGTTGTGATCGTCGCATCAGGTGCTGCTTCCATCAATGCGTTAACTTTAAGCAAAACTTTTTCATTGGCCGGAATAATGGACTGCAGCCCGCCGAGCAATTCCAGCCCTGCGGCAATGGCCTCAGCAACTTCAGCCGGATCGTAAGTTTGACAGCGGACGATGGCGACTCTGGCCGTCATTTTAGACGTTTGATAACTTCTTCCGCTTTACAGGGGATAAGTATCGGTTTATTTCCATAAAGGATCGCATTATCGGGATCTTTCAGCCCATGACCGGTTAAAATACAAACGACAGTTGAGCCGTCCGATACTTTGCCGTTTTTGGCGCTCTTAATCAAGCCGGCGACCGCCGCCGCCGAAGCCGGTTCGGTAAAAAGGCCTTCTTTAGCCGCAATCATCTTATAAGCATCAACAATTTCCTGGTCGCTGACCATGTCGATAAAACCACCTGATTCTTCCGCCGCCGCGACCGCACCTTTCCAACTGGCGGGGTTGCCGATTCTGATAGCAGTAGCCAGCGTCTCCGGGTTGTCAATCGGATGGCCGCGGACGATTGGGGCGGCCCCTGCGGCCTGAAAACCGATCATTTTTGGCAGTGCGCTGATTTGGTTGGCGGCAAAATATTCTTTATAGCCTTTCCAGTAAGCGGTGATGTTGCCGGCGTTACCGACGGGGATGGCGTGGAAATCCGGGACAGCGTCGAGCTGGCCGCAAACCTCAAACGCCCCGGTCTTTTGTCCTTCGATCCGGAAAGGGTTAATAGAATTGACAACTTCCAGCGAATAATTTTCACCGAGTGCACGGACGAGACTAAGCGCCTGGTCAAAGTTGCCGTCAACTTCAAAAACTTTGGCCCCGTGTATAATGGCCTGGGAGAGTTTGCCGAGAGCTATTTTGCCGCTGGGGATGATGACGATGCAGTCCAGTCCGGCGCGGGCGGCATAGGCAGCGGCGGAGGCGGAAGTATTGCCGGTTGAAGCGCAGATAACCGCTTTGGCTCCTTTTTCTTTGGCTTTGGAAATCGCCAGGCACATGCCCCGGTCTTTAAAAGAACCGGTGGGGTTGAGCCCTTCATATTTCAGGTAAACTTTGCAACGGATTAGATCAGAAATATAATTAGCGTAGATTAATGGGGTGTTGCCTTCACCAAACGTTACCACCGGTGTCTCTTCGCCCACCGGTAAATATTGACGGTATTCTTCAATTACTCCGCGCCAGCGCATATCATTTTCCTAAAATTTATACAACAGCAAAAATATTCCGCCTGCGATTATTATAATCCCAAAATAATTATAGAGAAACATTGTCTCCCCCAGCATGATATTTGATAAAACTGCGACAAAAATGAAACCGATGGCAGTAAGAGGATAGGCCAGGCTCAAATTAAACCAGGAAAGTATCGCCAGCCAGAGAAAATAAGAGCCGCCCATCAACGCCGTCCCAAATAATATATAAGGATTGCGCAGGACCGACCAGCCGACCAGAAAAAGCTCATTAAAATTATTGGCGCTAAAGACCGCCATTTTAGTCAAGCCAATCTTCAATAATATCTGGCTGAAAGCAATAGTCAGTGAATAAATAAAGACCCAAAAAAATATATTGCGCATGTTTTCCATGAAAGATCATTATAAATTTATTCTCAACCGCCTGCAAGTGTCTTTTTATCGAGAAAATGTTATAATTTTCTTTATCAATGGCAAAATACGCTGTCCCGCGCGGGACCAAAGACATATTACCGGATGAAACAGCCCTCTGGCAGCGCCTGGAGTCAGCCTGTCGACGGGTCTTTGGCCTTTATAATTACGGTGAAATCCGCACGCCGATATTTGAAGCGACCGACTTATTCGCCCGCTCCATCGGGGTTTCCTCTGATATTGTCAGCAAAGAGATGTATGAATTTAAGGACCGTAAGGGCCGGAGTTTAACCTTGCGGCCGGAAGCGACTGCTCCCGTTGTCCGCGCGGCTCTCGAAAACAATCTGATTGGCCCGGATAAATTGACCAAACTTTATTACATCGGACCGATGTTTCGCTACGAACGGCCGCAAGCGGGACGTCAGCGGCAATTCCATCAGGCCGGAGTCGAAGTTTTTGGCTCTGCCGATCCCTTGGTTGACGCGGAAATTATTCTTTTAAATCTTCAACTTTTTCAAGAATTAGGCCTCAATGACTTATCTGTTAATCTCAATAGCGTCGGCTGTTCCGTCTGCCGGCCCGACTATCGCCAGAAGCTCAAAGAATATTTCCACGATAAAGTTAAAAAAATGTGCGCCGACTGCCTCAATCGTTATGAAACGAACACTTTGCGTATTCTTGACTGCAAAGAAGCCGGCTGCCAGGCGGCGCTAGAAGGGGCGCCGGCGGCAGTTGCTTCCCTCTGTCCGGAATGCCTGGCGCATTTTCAGGCGGCAATTAAAACGCTGGATTATCAGCAAGTTAATTTTGTCGTTAATAAACGTTTAGTCCGGGGCTTAGACTACTATACTCGGACAACTTTTGAGATTATTGCCCCCTCCCTTGGCGCGCAAAACGCGATTTCCGGCGGAGGACGATATGATGGTTTAGTCGAAACATTAGGCGGGAAACCGACGCCGGCGGCGGGGTTTGCAGTCGGGATGGAAAGGGTCATAACCTTAATGACTAATGACGCCGTGCCTGCCGGCCAGACGGCCCGTATGGGCAGGCAGGAATGCCTAATGACTAATGAAGGAGATATTATCTTATATTTGGTGACGCTGGGTGAAGAGGCGAAGAAGCTTGGATTTGACCAGTTAGTTAAGTTAAGAAAAAAAGGGATCTCTGCGGAAATTGATTATTTAGGCCGCTCCCTCAAAGCCCAGCTTAAGACTGCCGATCGGTTGGGTGTTAAATATGTTTATATTATCGGCGAGGCAGAGTTAAAACAAGGCCAGGGGATACTGAAAAAAATGGCAACCGCAGAGCAAAAAGAAATTAAATTTGATTCTCTGGAGGAGGAGATAAAATTATGATGAAAGAATTCCGCTGCCAAAAGTGCCGACGTTTGCTGGCCAAAATCGATGGGACGGGGACAAGGGTGGAGATTAAATGCCCGCGTTGTAAAGGATTGAACACCTTTTCCGAAGAGATTTACATCACCATTGAAGAGGAGAAAAAGTTATGTTCCGGTCCCGATATTGCGGAGAGTTAAGGCCGGCTGATATCGGCCAGACCGTTACTCTGGCTGGCTGGGTCCACCGCCGCCGCGACCATGGCGGTTTGATTTTTATTGATTTGCGGGATCGGACCGGGCTTTGCCAGATTGTTTTTGGGCAGGGGACAGTCCTGCATAGTCAAGCAGAGAAACTCCGCGGTGAATATGTGGTCAGTATCACAGGCAAAGTTGTACAGCGGGCTCCGGCGGCAATCAATAAAAATATCGCCACCGGGGAAATTGAAATAGCGGCGGAGGAGTTGGAAATATTAAACGCCGCCAAGACGCCGCCGATTGAAATTGCTGATCCAAGAACCGAACCCGACGAAAGGATCCGCCTCAAATACCGCTACCTTGATTTGCGCAAGGACAAGATGCGGGAGAATCTGGTTTTTCGCCACAAGATCATTAAAGCGATTTCCGACTGTCTCGATGGGGAAAATTTTCTGGAGATCGAGACGCCTTTTTTAACTAAGTCAACACCTGAAGGCGCGCGCGATTTTCTCGTCCCCAGCCGGGTTAATCCGGGGAAGTTTTACGCCCTGCCGCAATCGCCGCAGCTTTTTAAGCAATTATTGATGGTCTCTGGTTTGGACCGTTATTTCCAGATTGTCCGCTGTTTCCGCGACGAGGACTTGCGGGCCGACCGCCAGCCGGAATTTACCCAGGCGGATATCGAAATGTCTTTCTGCGCGGAAAAAGATGTCATGGACCTGATCGAAAAAATCATGGCGCACACTATGGCTTGCCTGGAAAAAGATATCGACTTATACCGCGGCAAGCATATTCCCAAGATTAATTTGCCCTTTCCGCGTCTGACCTGGGAAGAGGCGATGTCGCGCTACGGGTCTGATAAGCCAGACACCCGTTTTGGCCTGGAGCTGGTCGATGTTTCTGGACTGGTCGAGGCTGCCGATTTTAAAGTTTTTCTGGATGTTGTAGGGGGCGGGGGGATAGTCAAAAGCATTAACGTCAAAGGCGGCGCTAAATTTTCCCGGGCGGAGATGGAGAATCTCGAGGGCCAGGCGAAACAACTGGGGGCGAAAGGGCTGGCCTGGATCATGATTGCTGAATCAGGAGTAAAATCGCCGATCGTGAAATTTTTTAAACCAGAAGCGCTACAGATGATTATTGACCGGCTCAATGGACAGACAGGAGATCTTTTAATTTTTGTCGCAGACAAATTAAAAATTGTAAACCAGGCGCTGGGAGCTTTAAGGGTAGAATTGGGTAAGAAATTGAACTTAATCGATAATAACAGTTTCCATTTCTTGTGGGTGACCGATTTTCCACTTTTTGAATACAGCGAAACGGAAAAGCGCTGGGTTTCCAACCATCATCCTTTTACGGCGCCGCATGGTTCCTGGGACGATCTTGAAGAGCGGTTTTTAAAGGACCCCGGCTCGCTCAAAGCCCAGGCTTACGATTTTATCCTGAACGGTACGGAAATCGGCGGCGGATCAATTAGGATACATCAACCCGATGTGCAGGCGAAAATATTCAAATTATTAAAATTAAGCGATGAGGAGACCAAGCGGCGTTTTGGTTTTTTCCTGGAAGCTTTGGAATATGGCGCTCCACCCCATGGTGGGATTGCTCTGGGGCTTGACCGGCTGGTCATGCTCCTGGCGGGGATGGAATCGATCCGCGATGTGATCGCTTTTCCCAAAACCCAGTCCGCCCTCTGTCCCCTCTCCGGCGCGCCGGATACGGTTGACCCCAAACAACTGCAGGAACTGCATATAAAGAGTACCAGTTAAAACGTTAAAAAGTTAAAAGGAAAAAACGTTTTAATTTTTCGGTTCTTCCGGGATCATTGTGGGTAAAGGGATAGTTTCCCGCAATGGAAAAGAATAGCCACCCTGTAATTTTCAAAGCTTCTAAACCCTCTGGCAACTGATTTGATTTGCTGGATTTTACTATTGATACCTTCGGCTACTGCGTTTGTAATGTGATGCTTTAGATAGGTGAATATATTGGCCATATGATTCTTTATCAT
>JACRKQ010000084.1 GCA_016219705.1 Candidatus Saganbacteria bacterium
CCTGGTTTCTCCTTCCCTCTGGCTTCATCTAGTTTGTTACCTCCCTAAATGCAGAGTTCCGTTCAGGGCTGGTGGCTAACCTTTGCCCTGTTCCGCCTTCGGCGGACTGGACTTCACAAGCTTCTCTCGGCACACTCACAAGAACCCTCCAATTTTTTTGATGCCTAATTCTACTACCCCCCCCCAACTCTTGTCAAATTTTTTTAATTTCTTCTTGGCCGGCAGTTTGATTGGTGTTATAATTATTTCTATCAAAATCTCGTTCTGGAGAGCTTTATGACAGACAAAGACATAAGATGGCTGCAACGTTTCGCTAACTATCAAAAGGAGTTGAAATATCGAGGAGATTTCAGCTAGAGCAAAAAAGCCGTTGCAAATGATAAAATAAGGCGTATAATAATTATGGAATCAAAGTTTCCATAATTGAGGCAAAAATGGAGTTATTAAAAAGAAAGCTGGAAAAGGAAGAAAAACAGAGCTTTTTCCTGCTCGGGCCAAGGGGAACCGGCAAGTCGACTTACATCAAAAATGAATATCCCGATGCCCTGCTGGTCGATCTCCTGCAGCCGGATGATTTTCGTGCCTACAGCTCAAAACCGGAACGGCTAAGAGAGCTGGTACACGGCAATCCGGATAGAAGTGTTTTTGTGCTCGATGAAATACAGAAAGTTCCTGACCTGCTTGGCGTTGTCCACGCTTTGATCGAAGAGAAAAAGGGACGACAATTTATCCTGACCGGATCAAGCGCAAGAAAGCTAAAAAGGACTGGAGTTAATCTTTTGGCCGGCCGGGCAGTGATGAAACACCTGCATCCTTTTATCGCTGGAGAATTGGGGAACCGTTTTAAATTAAACGACGCGTTAAAAATTGGCCTGATCCCACTGATCCTGGGAAGTGCAGAACCAAAAGAAGCCTTGAGCGCCTATATCGATCTCTACATAAAAGAAGAAATCAAAAGCGAAGGACTGACGCGCAACATCGGCAATTTCACCCGTTTTCTGGAAACGGTCGCCTTCTCTCACGGTTCGGTGATCAATATCAGCAATGTCGCCAGAGAATGCCAGATTGAGCGCAAGACTGTTGAGGGATATCTCTCTATTTTAGAGGATATTCTGCTCGCTTTTCGAATTCCGGTCTTTCAGAAAAAAGCCAAACGCTCCCTGGCCAGCCATCCCAAATTTTATTTATTTGACGCGGGAGTTTTTTTCGCAATCAGGCCGGCTGGGCCGGCAGATTCGACTACAGAGCTCGAAGGCGCTGCACTCGAGGGGCTGGTTGCCCAACACCTGCGCGCTCACATCGATTATCGAGCACCGGATTGCAAGCTTTCTTTCTGGCGGACATATTCCGGCAGCGAGGTTGATTTCATTGTCTACGGCAAAGACACATTTTGGGCAATCGAAGTCAAGTCCGCGCGGGAGGCAAAACCGGAACATCTGCGGGGATTACAAGCCTTCGCCGAGGATTTTCCGCAGGCCGAAAAATTCCTTCTTTATCGGGGCAAAGACCGTCTTAATATTGACGGCATCAACCTTCTTCCTTGTGAAGATTTTCTTTCGACGCTGGGATGAGGCCAGACATCGTCTATCTCATCGGTAATTCACTTTACCTCAATATCACTAATCGCTGCACCAACGAATGCGGATTTTGCATCAGGAATGTCAGCCCCAAATTTAATCAAAAACACAATCTTTGGTTCGACCACGAACCGACGGCCGAGGAAGTAATCGCGGCTATTGGCGACCCAACTCATTACGATCAAATAGTTTTTTGCGGCTATGGGGAACCGACAATTCGGCTTGATCTCATTAAAGCTGTCGCAGCCGAATTGAAATCCGAAATCCGAAATCCGAAATCCGAAAAAAAGACAATTATTCGTCTTAATACTAATGGCCAAGCTAATTTCTTTTGGGGACGAAATATTTTGCCTGAACTGAAAGGATTAATCGACGCGGTAACAATTTCACTTAACGCAACTAGCAATGAAAACTATGTGCAGCGTTGTAATCCAGAATTTGGCGACAAAGCCTTCCCTGCTGTCATTGACTTTATCAAAAAAAGCAAAAAATATATTCCACAAGTCGAGATTTCCGCCGTCGATCTTCCTGATGTCGATCGGCTCGCCTGCGAAAAACTGGCGCAAGACATCGGCGTCAAATTAAGATTGAGGCCTTACTACGAAGACAAATATGTCAAATAATTCCTATCACGTTCCCGTTATGTTGAAAGAGGTCGTGGAAAAATTAAACATCAAACCTAATGGCACTTACGTTGACGGAACGCTGGGCGGAGGCGGCCACGCGGAAGCAATTTTAAAAAAATTAGGCCCGGCAGGTAAACTAATCGGCATCGATACCGACCGGGACGCGCTGACGGCGGCAAAATCACGCCTGGCAAATTATTCCAACATTGAATATATCCACGATAATTTTCGCAATATTAAAAAGATATTAACTGCCCCCGTCGCTGGCCTTCTCCTCGATCTCGGAGTCTCTTCCTACCAGATAGACGAAGCCAGCCGCGGGTTTAGCCTCCAACACGATGGTCCGCTCGACATGCGCCTGGATCAATCTGAACCTCTGACCGCCGCAACCGTGGTCAACGCATATCCGAAAGAAAAATTAGTTAAAATCTTTAAAGAATGGGGAGAAGAACGCTTTAGCAATCGTGTGGCCCGCGCCATCATCACGGCCCGGCAAAGCAAGCGGATAAGTTCAACTCTGGATTTAAAAACTTTAATTGAGAAAGCGATCCCCACCTGGAAAAAGAGAGAATCAGTGACGAGAATTTTTCAAGCGCTGCGGATCGCAGTTAATGAGGAACTGGCAAGCTTGGAAAAAGTGTTGGCCGACGCAATTGACGTCTTTAATCCGGGTGGGCGCCTCGTCATTCTCGCCTACCATTCTCTGGAAGATCGTCTGGTCAAACAGACACTGCGGCAAGCAAAAGCCGACGGAAAAATAGTGATTTTGACCAAGAAACCACTGACCGCCAAGCTGGAAGAGATCGACCTCAACCCTCGAGCCAGAAGCGCAAAACTTAGAGCCGGGGAAAAAGTATGAACCCTATGAAATTTCAATTTCGCCGCGCCGTCTTGATCGTTCTCGTCTTTTTCATCTTGGCGGGTATTCACCTTTTTATCACAACCCAAAACATCTCCTTAAAATATCAGGTGACAGACACTAAAATGAAACTCAATGAAATAAGAGCTAAAAACCATGAATTAAACGGTCGGGTGGCCGCGAAAGAAAATCTTGCTTTGGTTGAAAAGCAGGCCAGGGAAAAGCTGGGGATGGCCTATCCGGAAAAAATACGCTATATTATAATTAAGAGGCAAAAATAATCATGACTGTACGCGTTCGTTTTGCGCCAAGCCCCACCGGCGCTTTGCATATCGGCGGGGCCCGCACCGCCCTTTACAACTGGCTCTTCGCCCGCCATCACGGGGGGAAGTTTATCCTGCGCATTGAAGATACCGATCGTGAACGCTCGACTCTGGAAGCAAACCAGGCGATCTTCCACGGCCTGGATTGGCTCGGCCTGGATTGGGACGAAGGCCCCAACGCCGATGGCGCCCACGGCCCCTATTTCCAGACGCAGCGCCAGGATATCCACCATCGCTACATCGAACAATTGATCGGCGCAGGTAAAGCCTATTATTGTTTTTGCTCGCCGGATGAATTATGCCGCAAACGGGAAGAGGCGACGGCGCGTAAAGAAGCGCCGCGATATGACGGTCACTGCCGCCGCTTAACCGCCGCTGAAGTTAAAAATCGACTCGCCATTGGCGACCCAAAAGTCGTTAGATTTCTTCTGCCAACCATTGGAGATACGACAGTCGCGGATCTGATCCGCGGCCCAGTGACTTTTAAAAATGAAGTCCTGGATGATTTTGTTATCTTAAAGTCCGATGGTTTTCCGACCTACAATTTTGCCTGCGTTATTGACGACCACTTGATGGAAATCAGCCATGTTATCCGGGGCGACGACCATCTCTCCAATACGCCGCGGCAGATTCTGCTCTACCAGGCCTTTGGCTGGTCCCTGCCGAAATTCGCCCACATCCCGATGATTTTGGGCAATGATAAAGCCCGACTATCAAAACGTCACGGCGCTGCCTCCGTCATCGTTTATCGCGATATCGGCTATCTGCCGGAAGCTATGCTGAACTACATTACAAAATTAGGTTGGGGCCATGGCGACCAGGAAATTTTTTCGCGGACCGAGCTCGTCGAGAAATTCACCCTCGGCGGAATAAACAAAAGCCCGGCCGTCTTCGATCCGGACAAACTTAATTGGTTGAACGGCAAATACATCCGGGCAATTTTACCGGAGCGCTTGTTTGATCTCTGCGAGCCGCTTCTCTTAGCCGCTTATGGCCCGCAAGATTTAGCCTATTTAAAGAGAGTCGTCTCGGCTTTTCATGATCGGCTGGTCTTGATCCCGGATATTGTCAATCTCTCCCGTTATTTTTTTCAGGATGATTTTACTTATGATGAAGCCGGCGCCGCCAAACATTTACGGACCGAGCAGGGAAAGAAAATTTTAAGTTTGTTAAAAGAGCGGCTGGGCGGCCTTGAACATTTTGTTAAAGAAAAAATCGAGCCGGTTTTTAAGGAATTGGCGACAGAACTGCAAGTGAAGCTGGGCGAAGTTATTCATCCCTGCCGTATGGCGCTGACGGGAACGCTCCAATCACCGCCGATGTATGATGTGGTTGAGATATTGGGCCAGACTAAAGTTACAGAACAAATAAACCGCGCTCTCGCCCTTTAAGATCGCTTTCTTGTGCTATAATAGCCCCGAGGTGATTGATCATGAAAAAAATAATTGCTTTATTAATCTCTTTAACGCTGCTCTTGGAGGGAAATGCGATCCTGGCCCAAAGTAAGATCATCAGAAAAACGATCAGGAAAGTCGTAACACCGCAAATCGCCCCCGTCCAGCCCCCCAAAACCACAGCCACATCTGAAGTGACGGAAACTGTCCCCTTGCCTCCACCACCGCCCACTTTTGAAGTTAGACTCCCTCAAACCAACAAAGGAGTGTTTGGCTGGGGCTTAAATACTGATTTAACCGGTAAATTACTTTTGGGCAGTATCTTATTAAGCGCCCGGGGAGATGTGATTTTTTCTGATCCATTGAAGTTAGGTGAAAAAATGGGCTTGGCTGAAGATGCGGTTGAGTATAAAGTCGGTTTAGGCGTCGCCATGTCTGACAAATTGAAAACTATTCCTCTGTTTGCCGATATGACACTTTATCTAAAAGAAGGCTCATTATTCGGCCTGGACCCAATGGTCGGCGCCGGGTTAATTTTTAATCTTTATGGAACAGGCAGAGTTTCGGGCGGCTTAGGCGGGCAATTTTATGTCGGAATATTAAATGATTTTGGTTTCGCCGATAAGACTTTAATCACGCTAGGCTACGGGACTTATAATGTCGGCGGCAGTTTGTCAGACAGCGGTTTGCAAATCGCCATTAGTCAGCCGTTAAAGTTGTAGGGGCTAATTGTCGCCTCACTTATAGGCTCGACCTGATTTTCCTGACTTCCTTGGTAAACAGGCAGAAAGATCCAGCCACTAATAATCGCAATAAACCTGATAAAATTAAAACGGGAAAGAAGCGCGATCCCAAAAACACCGGCGCATAACGATAAAGGAATCCGCCCAGTAAGGCCCCGCCCCCCAGACCAAGACCACAGAGAAAATTATAATAAGCCAGGCAGCGCTCCCGCTTGGTATCAATCGCCACATCGTAAATAAAGTTACTCGATGTTAAATTAAAGCCCGCCCAAAAAAATCCGCCCAGCAATTGAATAATGAAAAGATACATAAAATCACGGGAAAACAGCCAGCAAAGCGGGAGGAAAGCCAGGAGAAAAGAACTGATACGGATAATTTTCATGTTCCCGTAACGGTCCCCTTGTTCCCCCCAGTAGCGCTGGGTGACGAACGTCGTGAAGACCGCCGCGCTGATCAATATCGTAAAAGAAAAATAATCAAATTTGAGTTCTTTCAAGATATAAACGGCGAAAAAAGGCGCGACCAGCGCCGCCGCAAAGTTCAGCAACGCGGCCAGAATGGCGAACCGGGCAAAATTGCTGTAACGCGCGCGGCTGATAAATTGCCATAAAGAAAAATAATCGGCCTGCGTTACCCGCCACTTTGGCTCATACATTAAAGTCAGGAAACGCCAGGAGATAAACCGGCTGATCGCCGCCGCCATAAAGAGCAGACCGAAACTCCAAAGTAAACTTATTTTCTGAAAAAAATGAAGAAAAATTCCGGCAATCATCACGCTCCCTAAGTAAATAAGGCCTAAGGTCATGCCGCGCCAGCCAAAATACCGCCCGCGCTTGTTCGCCGGGATATATTCGGACATCAACGAAGCCCAGGCCGGGGATGGGAAGAGGTTAAAAGCGGAAGCTAAGCCGAAAAATACGATAAAAATCACCACCTGCCAACGCGCAAAAAGCAGGGGGAAAAAAAAGGTCGGAAGCCAGAGGAGCGCCCCGATAAAAACAGCTGTGGTGATCAGCTTTTTACGCGAACCCAGTCTGACGGTAACATCGGCCGAATAGACCTGGATGATGGCCACAAAGGTGTTGCGAATAAAAATTAGCACCCCAATCGCCACATCTCCCGCCCCTAAAAACAGAGCAAACGGAGTGGCAAATTGTTCTACAATCCCAAATTGAACGGAGGCAAAACAGCCGTCCCAAAAAGAATAAATTATACTGTTACGAACTTTTTTCATAAACCTGACAAAATCTGCGCAATTGTCCGATGTTGGGAAACGAGACCAAAAGTTGCCGCATCGCTCACCTGATGGACAAATTCACGGCGGTTAAGACAATATTTATCCCACTCGCTAACCCTGTTTCCAAGTAAATTAACGATCATATTAAGCAGGCCGCGCTTGATATTAATTTTAAACGGCCGTTTGACCTTAAAATAGGCGCAGATTTCGGCAATTACCTGATCAACGCTGGTCGCCGCATTTCCCAAAACATATCTATTCGCTGCGGTATCATTTTTAAGCAGATAATCAGTGATTAAAGCGATGTCTTGCGCATGAATAAAATGAAACTTCAGGTCAAAACTTAAAAAGCGGAGCCACCAGAGTTGTTGGCTGGCGCTGACTATTCCTTCCAGCGCATGAGAATAAGGATGTCGGTCATCGCCCCCCAAAACCCAGGTTGGAAAAAGCGTTATTACCCGCGGATAGATCGGCAGCTGCGGTAATTCTTTTGATAATTGATACTTGCTGGTAATGTAGCAAGTCCCGATTCTTTCTACTTCCGTGTTAAGCTGATTTTTCTCGTCCAGAATACTGGCGGTGGAGAAATAAATAACTTTTTGGCAGCGTCTGGGATCAAGGAGCTGAAACAATTCCCGGGTATAATCGTAATTGGTCTCACCATCACCCCACCCCGCCGCCACATGAACAACAGCATCCATTGTTTTCAGCAGATCGGTCTGGCGCGCCAGTTCTTTCATCTCACCTTGAATAATTTGAACGTTAGGGAATAACTTAAGATCGCGTTTTAGTTTATTGGGATTGCGGAGCAGCAAATAAAGCTGATTATTCGGATCTTTGACCAATTCATCAAAAATATAATGGCCAACGCAGCCGCTGGCACCGGTTAGGAAGAGATTGTGGGTCATAATGATATTATTATGACAGAAATAATAAACACTGAAAAGAAGGGCATAAAAGACCCATAAAAGCCAAATAATCCAATTCTATATAGGTGCGCATAATTAAATAGACATTATGTTTACAAAAAAGGAACAAGCAATCCCTTAATCAATTCCGGGTTCTTCTGAATGTTTCCAAAGGTTTTAAATAGGGCGTCACAAAGCGCTTCTTCTCGATCGTAATA
>JACRKQ010000086.1 GCA_016219705.1 Candidatus Saganbacteria bacterium
AGTAGCCGAAGGTATCAATAGTAAAATCCAGCAAATCAAATCAGTTGCCAGAGGGTTTAGAAGCTTTGAAAATTACAGGGTGGCTATTCTTTTCCATTGCGGGAAACTATCCCTTTACCCACAATGATCCCGGAAGAACCATTTATTTAGGCCTTGGTTTTTAGCTAGATATCGCTAAATTGTCGAACTTTCAATTCCTCTGTTTAGAAAAAACAAGTTCATTCGCCAATTTTGAGTTATTAAATAGTTTTTAAAAAATATCGCAGCAACTTATGTCCAGCTTTGAAGGATAATTTCGCCTTCTTCATCGCCCGCTCATTGTAGCCAGCAATTCGTGTCCTTTGATCCCTTGGTCCCTTGATCCCTTGATCCCCATAAATCACAAACGGCACCGCCTCGCGCGAATGCGTCTTAAGCGCTATTGGCGTCGGATGATCCGGCAGCGCCAAAATCTTGATGCCTTGATTCCTTGATTCCTTGATCCCTTTCAGTATCGTTCCCACAACCAGCCGATCAAAATCCTCAATCACCTGAATTTTATGCCGAACATTCCCCTCATGCCCCGCTTCATCCGGAGCTTCAACATGGACAAAAACAATATCATTATGTTGTAAAGCTTTTAGCGCCGCCTCGGCTTTCCCTTTATAATTCGTATCGAGATAACCTGTCGCCCCGGGGACATTAATCACTTTCAACCCCAGAATTCGCCCAATGCCCTTTAATAAATGGACGGCCGTGATAATCGCTCCGCGCTGACCATATTGTTTCTTGAACGAGGGCATTTGCGGCGGCTCCCCCGGACCCCAGGGCCAGATCATCGTTGCTTTTGTCTTTTGGTTGTGGAATATAACTTCACTTTCATTCATTAATTGCCGCAGCGCTTCAGCGCCAGTTCCTTCGGGTAAATAATTTTTGATCCGCCGGCCTGTAATATCGTGAGGCGGAGTCGTTTTCACTTTTGCATTAGTCAGCGATTTATTGACAACCAATAAATGGCGGTAACTTAAACCGGGATAAAATTTTACTTCCGGACATCCAAGTTTATCATTACAAAGTTTAATTAAACCTTTCGCCTCTTCTGTCTCAATATGCCCGGCCGTAAAATCTTTCATCCGCCCGTCAGCCACTGTCACCAGATTACAGCGGAAAGCAATTTTATTTTTATTTATTTTAACCCCAAGACTGGCCGCCTCCAAGGGCCCGCGACCTGTGTAATATTTCTGCGGATCGTAACCGAAGATGCTTAGGTTTGCGACATCGGAAGCCGGAGGAAAATTTTTGGGGACATTATTGGCCCAACCGCAAATCCCATTTTGCGCCAAAAAGTCCAGGTTAGGTGTCTTGGCGGCTTCTAAAGGAGTTTTTTCGCCTAATTCCTTAAGCGGGCGGTCGGACATTCCATCGCCAATAAGCACTAAATATCGCGTCATCTCTTTTTAATCGCGCCGCCTTCGAGCAAATTATCAAGTTCTTTAGTAGGGATCGAGATCAGCAGGTCTTTTAATTTAGGTGTTTTTAATGCGGGCGCTGGGTTGGTAATAATTTTCTCTTTCACAAATGAATCAATCTTTGGGGCATTGTTCTGAATCGCCGGATATCCCCAGACAATGAGAACATACGATAGTTTAACGAAATAAGCGTCTTCCAGCATGGCGCGCGCTCCGCCGGAAATAAATGAAGCATTAAGCAGCAACCGGGCTGTCAGGCCGAAAAGAATGAGAATTAATAATACAACCGCCAGGTTTTTTACGGTTTTAATTATTCCCCCGGCATGTTTTAAAAGATAAAAGAGAATAAGAGCAACAATGACTAAATCGATGATGTTCAACATTTTTAACTTCCGGACAACTCTTTTTTAAGTTTCTTTAACTTAGCGGCCAAATTCGGAAATTTAAGCGCTAAAATCTGCGCAGCCAGCACCGCCGCATTTTTCGCACCGTCGATAGCCACAGTCGCCACCGGAACGCCTGGCGGCATCTGGACAATGGCAAAAAGCGCGTCATGACCTGAAAGCGCCGGTGAATGGATGGGTAAACCGATAACTGGTAAAGTCGTGTGGGCCGCGACAACTCCCGGTAAAGCAGCCGCCATACCTGCCGCCGCAATGATTAAATCATATTTTTTTTCGGCCAGCCGGGCGTATTCTTCAACTTTCTGGGGAGTGCGGTGGGCCGAAGCAACTGCAATATCGTAATTAATGCCAAACTTTTTAAGCTGCCGTTCTGTTTTTTTTAATAATTCCAGATCGGATTCGCTGCCGACAATAATCCCAACTTTGGGTATATTTTTCCCCATAATCGTAATTAATTGTATCTCACTTTATTGCCGTTTACAACTATGTTATACTTAATTTTGATGACTAAAATTGTCGGTTTGATCGGTTATCCGCTGGGTCATTCCGTCTCGCCCGTCATGCACAATGCCGCCTTTAAAAATCTTCATCTCGATTTTGACTATACCCCTTTTGAAGTCCCACCATCAGAGTTAGAGGAAGCGCTGAATGGCCTGCGTGCTCTCCATGTCGCAGGCTTTAACGTTACCATCCCGCATAAAGAAACGGTTCTCCCTCTGCTTAACGAAATTACTCCGCTGGCTAAAATTATTGGCGCTGTTAACTGCGTCGTCAACCAAAACGGGTGTTTAGTTGGTTATAATACTGATGGGGCCGGTTTTACTGATTCTTTAAAAGCGGCGGCCAAATTTGATCCCGCCGGCAAAAACGTGGTTGTTTTGGGAGCTGGCGGAGCCAGCCGCGCAATAACGGTCATGTTAGCCGAATCTAAGGTCAAATCTATTGTCATTAGCGATGTAGTCAGCGATAAAGCTTGCGCGTTAGCTGATTATGTCGGTTCATATTTTGGCTTGCCGGTTAAAACCGCAGCCCCTAATGGCACTGAATTACAGGCCGCCATTGGTCAGGCCGCTCTTTTAGTCAACACAACCCCTATCGGTATGTATCCGAAGAGTGCGGTTTCCCCTTTAGATGAAAAAATAAAATTTCCCTCTTCTCTTTTGGTCTATGATCTCGTCTACAATCCGCGACAGACGAAATTACTTAAAACCGCCGCCGCTGCTGGCTGTCAAACTTGTTCGGGATTAGATATGCTGGTCCGCCAGGGGGCGCTCGCCTTTTCCCTCTGGACCGGGCACGAAGCCCCATTCAAGGTTATGTTTGAGGCTGCGGAAAAATCACTGGGTTAAGGTCATGGTTACGATGCCAGTATCGTAATTGGGTTAAGTCTTTCGGTCTTTTTCCTTAACCATAACCACCTCACAATACAGGCTTCTTAACCCTAATCGTTACCAATCCCCGCCTGGCAATAAAATTGCTATAAAGCCCTGCATGAGCGCAAATAGCCTGGTTCCCTTTGAGGTCACAATTTGTGACCTCAACCGATTATCTAAATCACCCCCTGCCCCCTCTCTTAAAAAGAGAGGGGGTAAAACAAAAACCTATAAATAAGACAAAGAAAATAAATGCAAAGAGAAAGATTAAACAAGTTGATTAAGCAAGCCGTCCGTCGATTGAGAAAAAGACAAACTAAAAGCGAAGCCATACTATGGCACGAAATTCGCAACAGGCAACTGAATGGAGCAAAGTTTTTCCGTCAATATCCGATAGTTTTTGAATGGCAGGCCAGAAAACGATTTCTGATTGCCGATTTTTATTGTCACAAAGCAAATCTTGTAATTGAGCTGGACGGACCAATCCATGAGAAATAAAAAGATTATGACGAAATTAGAGATTTTGTTTTGAAAAGTTTAGGCATTAATATTATCCGCTATAAAAACAAAAATATTATTAATGATTTACCTAAAGTCATCGATGAATTAAAAGAAATAATAGGGACCGCTTCCCACTCCTCTCTTTCTAAGAGAGGGGTGCTCCGACATAAGTCGGAGCGGGGTGAGTTATAAAATGGAACAATCAATCCCCTCTCTTTTAGATGCAATCCTGGCCAAAGCCGTTCAGCTCAAGGCCTCCGACATCCACTTAGAGCCACGCGAAGAATACGTTAGAGTTCGCTATCGCGTTGACGGTTTGTTAATTGACGATAAACCCGTCCATAAATCACAGCAAGCCGCTCTAATCTCGCGAGTTAAAATCCTCGTTGACCTCGATATCGCCGAGAGCCGCCAGCCGCAAGACGGACGTACCAATTTAAAAATCAATAAACAGGAATTAGATCTCCGGGTCGCCACACTGCCAACCTTGCACGGAGAAAAGATCGTGGTCCGACTTTTAAATCGCCATCACGCCTTACTCTCTTTGGAAGATTTGGGCTTGGCTGAAGAAAACTTGAAAATTTATCGTCAAATGATCGCGCAAAGATGCGGCATAATTCTCGTGACTGGGCCCACCGGCTCCGGGAAAACCACAACACTCTATGCAACGCTTGCCACTTTGAATCAAAAAGATGTCAACATTACCACGATTGAAGATCCCATCGAATATCAACTCCCGGGGATTAATCAGGTTCAGGTCAACCCTAAAGCAGGACTAACGTTCGCGCGCGGTTTGCGCTCCATCCTCCGGCAGGACCCCGATATTATAATGGTTGGAGAGATCCGCGATTTGGAAACGGCCCAAATAGCTTTTCAAGCCGCTTTGACCGGTCATCTTGTTTTTTCTACTCTGCACACGAATAACGCGGCAGCCGCCGTGACACGACTCGTTGATATGGGGATTGATCGTTATTTGGTTGAAGCTTCTGTTTTGGGAGTTGTCGCGCAGCGTTTAATTAGAATCATGACGCCAAAAGGTTATACTGGACGGACAGGAATATATGAGGTTATGCCGGGGATTACTCCATCGCAAGAGATGAAAACCATGCTTGATGATGGGTTAGAAAAAATTAAACAAGGAATAACGACCAGAGAGGAAATTGGACGGGTTATTTATCTTATATAGGTGCGCATAATTAAATCTACATAGTCCATAAATTGCCGTCTAAATAAGCCATTTAACAATTTGACATTGACGAAAATAAGGTCTATAGTGCGTATATATAAACAGTCATAGAGCCAAGGAGGGGAAGATCATG
>JACRKQ010000015.1 GCA_016219705.1 Candidatus Saganbacteria bacterium
TCATCCAGCAAACTTCGTTTTTTTGCCATGAAGCAATCATGCTACGTTTTTTTATCGTTTTAAACCCTATTTTTTCCCGTTTTAACAATGGTTTCCTCTCATTCAACAGCCATTTTTACCCACTCGATTTAACGATGACCCGGAAATATTATGATCGGTAATAAGGCCACCCTTTCAGCCGCAACCAAACAGGCCAAGGATAATTATAATGATTATATTCTTGGGATAGGCACACGCCGGTAGCCTGAAGGAAGTTCAAACAGGGCAGCTGGTTGGACGCCAATCCGTAAATTCCTTATTTCATTAGACCAGGTCCCACCAGCATCAGCAGTTTTCATGGCAATCTGGTTATCTACTGAAATCCATTGATAAGCCCGCTTGCGTTCGCCGCGGAATTCATAATTTACTTCAAATTTATTGCACATAACACTGTTGATCTCTTCCCGGCCAACGGGGCGGCGCGCAGTCTCACCGGGGTAACGGCCGCTTATCATGGGCGAGCGCATAAAATCCAGCGCTGATTCTGTGTAAGTGCGGCTCCCCGCATTAAGCACCCATAATTTATTGATATCAACGCGGCCAATCATCGTCATGGAAAAAGAACGGCCCATATGCATTTCGGCCCGCCACTTCCGGGTCGTCCAATTGAGCCGGGCAGTCGTCCCCGTATCCCGTCCGGCTGAACGGATTACCCATTCGCCCGAGAAATCAGGAACCGCAAAAGCCGCTGCCGCCAAAAACCATACCGCCAGTAGTCCCCAGCTAATCTTTCTCTTCATAATAAAAAAAACACCCCCGGATAATCTGCTAGCGGCGCAAAACTAGGTTCAGCAGTACGGTTAACATCAAACTGACTAAAATCATCGTCGTGATTGGAATAATAATTGAGAGCCGGCCGTTATTATAAATAAAATCTCCCGGTAGCCGACCAAACCATGGAATCTTCGCCATTAAAATAAAAAATCCCCCGATCAAGACCAGAACAATTCCGATATATAATAACATCCGGCCCAGCGGTTCTGTTGCCATATTAATTTATCTCGAATTTTATCGGAATTTCGTACCAGCTCGCTAACGCTCCCCCGCCCTGGCTAGCCGAAGCGAAACGCCATTGCTTAAGCGCCGTGACTGCCGCCTGATCGAGTGCCGCTACACCTGAAGAAGTTTTTACGTTAACAGCCTCTGGCAAACCGTTCAGGCCCACTAAAACACTTAATAAGACTACACCTGTTGTCTCTGCTTGCAAAACATTGAACGGGTATTGCGGCAGGACCTTAAAAGTCACCGTCGGAGGCACAATCGGCAGACTTTGCGCCGGCGGCAGCATAGGCTGGACCACCGGTTGAACTGTTGCTTGAGCCAGAGGCACAATTTTAGTCTTGGCGATAGTAATAGCTGGCGCCTGAACCTTGATAATCGGTGTATCTGCCGATATATTCAAAGAAGCTACCCGATGAGACGTAATCGGTATTCTGGCCACGGCAAAAACAGCTACAGCCGCTAAAAAAACCGCCAGCGACCAATTAAAACTCTTGAAACTATTTACTTTTGTATACATAAATCACTCTCCTATTTTTTTAACCATTCATCCCGATTTATCCTGGCACAGGCAAACCTCTGCGCAATCGGACAACAATCCATCCATCAATCACTTCTGCCAAATTCTTGCGGCATTTTTCAAGTGTCTTTCCACTAGCATAAACGCCCTCAATACCAGGAACCTCCGCATAAAAGGGTTCTTTATCATTAATCATATCGTATCTGGCTTTTTCTAGTGCCGCTCCGACATATTCCATTATCATCTTGCCTCTCCCTCCTTTGCCATTCGATGCTTAATTATAACAGATTAAAATTTCTATTTCGCGTCATTAACAATCGTTTTTGTCTTCATTTGTTCAAATCACTCCTTTTTCGCTCAAAACATTATAGATATCAAACATAACTTCTCTTATCGACTGTTCCCTGATAAATTTATGTTCATCTGGATTGTTCCAGGGATGTTCATGCCAGCGCCCATCATCACAATCAACACCAAACAACCTTTGTCCATTAAATACTAATGTATAACTTTTTATTTTTCGGCTAAAATTAACATAAACTTGAATAAAGCACAATCGATTAATAACAAGCTTAATTTTTAAGGTGCTGACTGTTTCGTCAACAACAAAAACTCTCTTTATAAATCTGATCTCTCTACTAAGCTTAAAAAGCTCTTTTTTAAATCGATTGACATCCATAAATCACTAGATTTCAAACAAACGCAAATATTTTTCTAACGTTTTTATCCCATCTAGAGCCTGATCCCAACAGTGAGAATCGTCTTCCACTTCAAAACTATATTTTTTCTTTGCAATAATCCGTTTTTTTAAAAAATCGGCATAATTAACTCCGTATTTTTTAGTTAGCAAATAATCAGTGTATTTATAAGCGGCCAGCCGGCGGCACAATTCGGCTTTGAGGCTGCCATTAATAAGTTCTTCTTTACTTAAATCTAAATCTCTTGCAATTTTCTCAACCACTTTTGCTGGAACCATAGTCTAGCCTCCTCGTATAATATGTTTATGAAACAGGCTTAATTATAACAGATTAAAATTTCTATTTCATGCCAAGAGCATATCTCCTTCCCTGCATGGCCCACTGCCTAATATCCAAAAACCAGTATCCCCGAATAAGAACCTTCCTGGTCTTAATCAACTTGATCCGTCGGTTAAAGATCGGGCCGTCCACGACAAAAGTATGAAATTCTCCATTCTCTCCGCAAATATCAACGTTCCTTAATCGTTTAAGATCACTGATAAAGCTCCTATCCACCTTTCGGCCGACCCATTCTCTACCTAAGAGATTGGCCTGGGTGCTGACGACGTACGCTTCAAAGCCGGCCGCCACAAAGTCCTGAATTAATTTTTCAGTTTTTATTTTCCAGAGAGGAAAAGTCGCTTTGATCCTCATCGCGCGGCAAACCTTCTCCACCCATTGGCGGCCATCCTCTAAAAATATATCACCAAACACCCCGTGCCTGACGCCTGAAACCTTAACCGCTTGGACCGCTTCCTTATATTTTTCTTCATAATTATCTTTGTTGACCATAAATTGATGGAGCGGCACACCAATGGCTTCTGCTTGCAATTCGATCAACTCTCTGCGCACTCCATGAAAAGCCACTCGGCCATAGCGTTTTCTGACCGCATTAAGCAAGCAAGAAATGTCTATCCCCTGCTTTAGCGCTTTATAATACGCAAAAGCGCTATCTTTGCCGCCGCTCCAGGAAATTAACGCTTTAGGCTGCTTTACCACTTATAATCAAAACCTAGAGTAAATTTCCGCCCCGGCATCGGCGCCAGCGCCGTTTCCACATAGCTGGTATTAAAAAGATTCCCCGCGTCAAATTTCAAGCGCCACTTTTCCAGCTCTTTTGCGGCCATGAAATCAACAATTGTATAAGGCTCTAATTTGCTTGTATTGGCGGGATTGGCATATTGTTCGCCAATATTTTTCACCAGTAAATTAGCTGTCACCCCAGTTTGATTATCATAATTCAAGCCAGCATTGGTGCGATTTTGTGGTCGATAAACCAAAAAATTATCCAAACCACTATCCTTGGCGTTTTGATGGGTAAAATTTACAAATGAATTCAAGCCCGCAAAGATGGGCCGACTATATTCAAGTTCAATCCCCTGAATATTAGCATTAGATACATTAGAAGGTGTCCAGAATTCATCAACCATTGAGCTTGAAGTATTGGCCCATTGGATCATATCTTTGATTGTGCTTAAAAAGTAAGAAAACTTTATCAAAGATTGCGGACCAAGATTGCGCTCTACAGTTAAATCAAAACTCGACGCTGTTTCTGGTTTGAGAGTGAGATTTCCTTCAGTCGTGCCAATCCCACCGGCAGAAGTCGGGTAGGTATTGCTCGTCCAATAAAGATCATTGACGGTTGGCGCGCGAAAGGCGGTCCCCCAGGATAATTTGACATTCAAATCAGCTCGAGGGATTATGACCCAGCCAATTCTTGGATTATAATGACGGCCATAAGTGGAGTTATCATCATACCTTAAGCCAAGCACCAACTTTGCCGTATCGGTTACCCCGAGCTCATCTTGAACATAGGCCGCTCGATTCTCCAATAGCCTGATGCCGGAATCAGTGCTGGTGCTATTATCGCGGCGATATTCAAAACCAAAGAGCCCTGCCCCAACAATCCCCAGTTCAGCTGTCTTTTCTAAATTTAAACTGCGCGTACGAGTTTGATGCCTTGAAGACACGCCCCAAGCCGCATTATTATAGCTTTGATCAAGTTCAGATTGGGCGATTGTCGAATTAAGACCGAGGCTATCCGCGCGCACCTTGACATCATAAAAAGTATTGTTTTCTGTTTGTCGAGCTTGGATAGTTGAACTGCCTACCCCTTTATCCGCCCGATACTGCTTGAAGCCGGCCTCAATATTTATTGGGTCAAGATTTTTTGACAGTCTTAAATTGAAATCCTGTCCTTGATAATCATTGTTATCACTAAAACCGGCTGAACCAAGTTTGGCGGCAGAGAAAAAATAATTTGGGCCGCTGCTGCTAAGCGACAGATTATAAGTGGAAAACGAACCATACTTTGCCGTCAGATCGTACTGGCATTGTTCTGTCGCCGGGCGGGTAATAATATTAATTACTCCCCCGACTGCGTCAGCCCCATATAGAGCGGAGAGCGGCGACTTAACTACCTCGATCCTCTCAACATCTGTTAGCAGCAAGTTTCCTAAATCAAATGATCCAAGGGCCGGAGAATTGATTCTGGCCCCATTCCATAAAACTAAAACCTGCTGCGTTGTTGAACCCCTAAAGGACACCTGGATGGCCGAAGTCAGATCTCGGTCGGCTTTGACTAACATTCCGGGCAACGAGCGCAGAATGTCTCCTAATTTGTAAACACCAGAAGCTTCGATCTCTTTTCTGGTAATGATTGTTACATCCCAGGGGATCTGTGATTTCAAACGAGGAAGACGCAGCGCCGTCACCACCACTTCTTCGCCGCGGAAGCTGGGCACTTCAGAAGCAAACGCAAAGGAAAACAACAAAAGCAAACCAACAAAAGCCGCTGATAATCTTAACATTTCTCTATACCTCCATAAATTTTGAAGTATAGAGTTCCGGGAAAACCCTACTTGCGCCAAGACAGGATTAGAACCTGACTTTAACTATTTACTTCCCCGCGAAGTTTCTTGGCTGAATCCAGATACCACTAAAACAATCTCGCCTTTAATCGTCCGCTTCTGTAATTGCGTTATCACCTCCCCAACTTTGCCTCTGATAATTTCCTCAAATTTCTTTGTCAATTCCCGACAGACCGCAACGGAACGTTCACCCATTATAGTTTGAATATCCACCAATGTCTTCCAAACCCTAAACGGTGATTCATATATTATAATGGTTGCCAGCTGTTCGCGCAAGGCCTCAAGCGCTTTACGCTTTTTCCCTGGTTTTTTTGGGAGAAATCCGACAAAGAGAAAATTCTCTGTTGGCAGCCCCGAACCGACTAAAGCTGAAATCGCCGCGCAAGGCCCGGGGATTACATCAACCTTAATATTACTTTCAATGGCCGACTTAATTATTTCCTGCCCGGGATCAGATATCCCCGGCGTCCCGGAATCAGTGACCAAGGCCAAATTTTTTCCCTGGCGCAGAAGACTAATCAAGTAATCAGTTTTGCTTCTGATATTAAATTTATGATAGGAGGTCATGGGAGTCGTGATGTTATAGCGGTTTAGGAGAATTTTTGTCTGGCGGGTGTCTTCAGCCGCGATTAAATCAACTTCTGACAAAACGCGGACCGCGCGATAAGTGATATCTTCGAGGTTGCCGATGGGGGTGGCGACGACAAATATGGTCGAATTACTCAACGGTTCCGCGGCTCCAAATCCGGCTGGCAGTCAGCAGGTTAAGGTTAAGATACGTGATAGGGTTAACGGGTTGTTCAGCGCGACGCACTTCGTAATGAAGGTGCGGACCGGTAGTATAGCCGGTCATGCCGACGCAAGCGATAATTTGTCCTTTTTTAACGAGTTGTCCCGGCTCTACCGTCAGGCTGGAACAATGGCCATAAAGAGTCGATTGACCGTAAGCATGTTCGACAATCACCGTCTTACCGTATCCCCGCCGCCAACCGGCGGAAGAAACAATTCCTTTCGCCGTCGAGCGGATCGCCGAACCGTAAGGCGCCTGGATATCGATCCCCGTATGCATCCCGCGCCAGGGCGAGGTCCGATAGCCAAAAACAGATTCGATCGGACCGCGGAGCGGCCAACCCGATGGCGACATAGCCAGTTTATTTTGGACCGCCGCCACCCATTTTTTTAACTCGCTTAAACTGGTCTCTTTTTCCGTTAACTGCAGTTTCACTAATTTTAAACTGCCGCTAAAGCGCGCCGGCTCTTTGTCAAGAACATTGATCAGTTTTATTTTGCTCGTCCAGCTTTTCAGGCCCAAAATTTTACGCAGTTGATTTTCCCGCTGGCTTAATTCCCAAATTTTTTTCTGGACTTTAGCCGTCTCCGTGGAAAAACCGGCAATGACCCGGCACTGTTCCTGATTTTTAGCGACGGTCTGGTAGTAATTGACCATGCGTCGGGAGAGCCAGGAAGAATAGATAACGGAACCGGAAGCGGCGATGATAGCCGCAATAGCCGCCAGCGCAGCCGTTTTTACCAGAAAACCAGGGATTTTTACGGAATACGTTCGCCCATTAGCGTCATGAGAGATGACAACAAAAGTATAAAATTTTTGCTTTTTAGGCTTATCCGTCATTTTCGGCTACAAATTTTTTGATCTCTTCAATGGCTTCAAGCAGCATTTTTGCCTTCGCTACTCCAAACGAAAAAGGGAATTTATCGTCAGGAACTCTTTTTAAGACTAATACTGGCTTGCCTTTGTATTCTGATCTTTCAGTAATCATTTTTTTTCAACTCCTTTTTGCGCCAAAGGCGCATCCGCCTCCGGCGGAAACTTTTTTTACGGCGCCATGTAAAGCCCCGTAAGCTTAACCTTACCCAGCAGTTCTCCATTATCTTTATTGACTAGTGTGCAGATATATATTCCGGCGCTGATTTTGCCTCCCTGGTCGGTCATCAGGTTCCAATCAAATTTATTGATCCCGGCGGATCCGCCCTCTTCCCGGGCGTTGTTTAATTTACGCCAGACTATGCGGCCGGAGATATCGAAAACAAACATTTCCACTGGCACGTCCTGGCTTAAAGTGTACTGAAAAGTCACTTTTGTATCCGTCGCCAGATTAAGCGGGCTGGGGAAGGTGATCGGCGTGCCGATCAGCGCCGCCTTTCCGCCCCTGACCTGTACGCGAAAGACTTCTGAGGTCGAGCCGAAAGCGTTAGCCGCCGTAATCGTGATATCCTGGTCCCCTTCCGGCAGACGATCATGGAGGTCATAAAGGTCGACGGAGAAATCGACCGGGGCCAGGACATCAGCCGCCGCGGCCGTTATCGCCGACAAACCAGCGCCAAGCGCGTAACTTTTTGCGATTGTGCCGGTACTGCTCATAACAGGCAGGGTCATCGCCAGGCTGTCACGAACAATACCAAAACTGGAAGCGGCGCGCGCCGCGATCTTCGGCTGTGCCGCAGCGATAAATGGTTTTTCCGGCGTGACCAAAGAACGCTGGTAGAGCCGCCGGCCAATGTAAACGTTGGAAATTTCCGGCAGGCCAAAGGCCGGCCGCGTTGTCGGAACAATCAGCCCGGCTCCTCCGCCTTTGACCAAAGCAATGTTTTGAGTATCAAATCCCCTACCGGAAACAGCAACTCGCACAGGATCAGCCCCAAAGCCATCCTCCCCCTGCGGAATCGCCAAAAAATAATTCCCCGGCTGGATATTAAGGCGCCAATCCTGCAGGGCATTGAGGGCAAATTCAGCCGGCCGACCGGACAAACCTGTCGGCCCGGAGGTATCGTCCGCCCAGCCTCCAAGAATATTTCTGCCCTCCAATTGCTGAAAAAAAATAACGTGGCGGCCGTTGGCGGCAGCGCCGGAATCACCGACCGTTACCGCCCCATTGATCCAGTAGAGGCCGGTGTAGGGGGAAGCAGCCCAGGCGGGACAAATGACAAATAAAATGACAAATAAAATGGCCAATTTCCAA
>JACRKQ010000085.1 GCA_016219705.1 Candidatus Saganbacteria bacterium
AAGCGTAAAACAAGTTCCGCCAGATTGGCAAAAGCAATATGGCCAGCGGCTTTGTCTCATGGAAACTTTTGTGGAAAAAGAACGTTTTCAGGGAACTTGCTACAAAGCGGCCAACTGGATTTATGTGGGAGAAACTAAAGGTTTTTCCAAGCGAGGCAGTCTCTATTATCAACATAAAAATATTAAAACTGTGTATCTGTATCCGCTGTGTAAAGATTTTAAGGAGAAATTACCAGAACAAATAGACGAAATTAAAGAGATCCATCCGGAGCAATGTTCTCATTGCGGCAGTTATCATGTGGAAGAATATGAGGGGAAAACAGAAGAACACATTCAAGAAGACATTGTCATTCCCGCGGAAAAAGAACAATTATTGTCTTTTATTCGCTCTCCATGAATTAGCCAATTAAAAATATCAAGATTGCATCGGTTGAGTCAGCAATGTTTTTACCGAGCTAAACTATTACCGTTAGCGAGCATGATCTTCTCTTTGCTGCAAACGTTTCCGGTGATTCCGAATTCATCATAGAAATCCCGTCGTTTTAAGCCAGTTAGTTCGGTGATTTTTCTAGCGCCTTTGTCGGTGCTTGCGTCAAAACGCAAACGAATGTAATCAGGCCAGGCATGCATTGGTTTAATTTGATGAGTTCTCCTATCTTTTCTTTCAATAGGGGCCGAACGCTCGGTTACTCTTACCATTCCTCTAAACCGCGAACAATTGCTTCCCCATATTCCTGCCATGTTTATTTACCTCCTTCTCCTTCTCTTTCCTCGTTGCCTTCTGGAAAAAATTTCATATAGTTTGCGTATAGGGGTTGGGATTATAATTTTATCCTTGACAAAAGGATGAATATCGTATATTATGTCCTTATAATAAGGATAAATATATGTTCAGTAAAGAAGTTTTAAAATCGATCATTGTTGCTAACCAAAAATATATCGACAGCTTGGACATAATTTTAAAACGGAGACATCTTCCCTTGCCGCAGAATTTTGGCAAAGTCGTTGTGTTTTACGGGGTTCGGCGCAGTGGAAAAACTTATTGTTTATACGACATTTTTAAAACCAGCCAAAACCGGGCCTTGTATATTGATTTTGAGGATGAACGGCTAGCCAATTTTAAGGCAATAGATTTTCAAACGCTGAAAGAAGCATTTTTGGAGCTTTATCCTGGAGAGGCTCTCGCTGAACCGATTTTTTTACTGGATGAAGTGCAAAATGTTGCTGGTTGGGAAAAGTTTGCCCGACGGGTGTCGGAAAGAGAGAATGTCCGGGTTTTTGCTTCTGGTTCTTCGTCCAAAATGCCCCCACAGCAACTGCATACTTCTTTAAGAGGCCGATCTTGGGGCATTGAGGTCTTTCCCTTTTCTTTTGAAGAATATTTAAAATCTCAAAAAGTTGAATTAACTGACCCGACCTGGCTTTATGATGATAAAAACCGGGCCGCTATCAAAAAACATTTTTTACAATATTTGCAATGGGGCGGTTTTCCCGAGGTTTGTTTTGCTGAATCGTTGATTGATAAGAAAAAAATTGCCCAGGAATATCTGGAAGCAATCTTCTTCAAGGACCTGGTGGAAAGATTTAAGATTGGCAATATCCAATTATTAAATGTGTTAAGAGATAAACTTTTTGAATCGGCCGCCTTAAAAATATCTTTGAATGCCTTATATAAACAGTATCGAGGGCAATTCCCCTTCTCCAAAGATAGTTTATTTACGTATTATCAATATTTTCTCGAGAGTTTAATCGTTTTTGAAAGCCGTATTTTTACTCCGTCAGCTTATAAAAGACAGAGAAATCCGGCCAAAGTTTATTTGATCGATCCCGGGATCGCCTTAAAAATTCCCTCTGAAGATTTGGGCCGACAATTGGAAAACGTCGTATTTCTGGGACTTAAGAGGAGAGAGAATAACGTGTTTTATTATGAAAACCAGGGAGAATGTGATTTTATTGCCAAAGCAGGTCCAGGCGTATTTAACCCTTTTCAGGTTACCTGGCAATTAGGCGATGAGAATCGTGTCCGAGAAGTTCAGGGCCTGATAATGGCTTGCCGCCATTTGGGGGTAAAATCAGGCACCATCCTTACATTAGATGATGAAGCAGAAGAGCAAATTAATGGAATAAAAATAAACATTGTTCCAACCTGGAAATGGTTATTGCAAAGTCAGTGAAAAAACAACAAAACGGCATTTTTTTAATCGTGGCGATCGCAGAAATAATAGCTCTTGATTTTACAACTCACCATGTTGTATAATACCCCTATTATATGACACAGAGTGTATTATAAATAGGGTATTTATGTTCAATCGAAAAATAATAACATACCTGAAGCAGTGGAAAACCAGAAAAGATAGAAAACCACTTATTTTAAGAGGGGCGAGGCAGGTTGGAAAAACCAGCGCGGTAAATATTTTCGCCAAAGAAAATTTTAATAACCTGGTCTACCTTAATCTGGAAAATCCTGAACACGAGAGCCTTTTTCGCAATCCCTTATCATTGAACGACTTTGAGCAGATAATCCAGATCAAGTTCGGCCAGAAAATTGAAGATGGAAAAACCTTAGTTTTTATTGACGAAATACAAAACTCTATTTCTTTAATGAAACTGTTGCGCTT
Source organism: Candidatus Saganbacteria bacterium (assembly GCA_016219705.1). Lineage (GTDB taxonomy): Bacteria > Margulisbacteria > WOR-1 > O2-12-FULL-45-9 > O2-12-FULL-45-9 > JACRKQ01. The sequence goes on from JACRKQ010000085.1 coordinate 2,619, forward strand.
CTTCTTTGAAGAATGGCCAGCTTTACACGTGATTGCCGCTGGTTCTTTGCTTGAAGTCAAACTGCAAAAACAGGGTTTTTCTTTTCCGGTTGGCCGGGTGGAATATGCTTATCTTTATCCGCTTGATTTTTTTGAGTATTTACAGGCGAAAGGGGAAGTCGAACTATTAAAAATTTTGCAAAAATGCACAATTGACTTACCGCTACCGCAAGCCATACATGAGATGGCGTCAAAACTTTTTAATGAATATACGCAAATTGGGGGAATGCCGGAGGCCGTGAGAGTTTTCGTGGAAATGAAAGATTTTCTGGCGGTAAACCGGGTTTATAATTCATTGCTTACTTCTTTCCTGGATGATGTTCATAAATATGTGGCGGAAACCAAAGTTAAATATTTAACTCATGTCATAGAAAACGCCCCTTTGTTTGCTGGACAAACTGTTACTTATGAGCATTTTGCCAATTCTGCCTATCGCAGCCGGGAGATGAGCGAGGCTTTTGATACGCTGGAGAAAACCATGCTGGTTTATCGGGTGATGGGGACAAAAGAGAAGGCCTTGCCCCTGATGCCAAAACGGAAAAAGGCGCCAAAAATTTCGTTTCTCGATATTGGCCTGGTCAATTATCGGATGGGGATCAGAGAAAGCCGATCTGAGATGAAAGGATTAAATGATCTTTATCAAGGGAGAATTGCTGAACAAATCGCAAGTCAGCATTTACTCTCGTTGGGAGAAGATCATCTAAAACCAATTTATTATTGGTATCGGGATGTTCAGGGCAGCACGGCTGAAGTCGATTTTGTCGTTGCTGACAAAAATAGGATTTTGCCGATCGAAGTTAAATCCGGCAGCAGCGGACGCTTGCGCTCGCTGTTAGAATTCATAAGATCTACGGGGGAAAAGAAGGCCCTCCGCGTTTATAGCGGGCTGCTGACAACGGAAACAATCAAGACGGATAAAGTTGTCTTTCATTTGCTTTCTCTGCCTTTTTATTTGCTACCAAGAATTTTGGAGATGTAAAATATATGGCTAAACCAGAGAGATTCTTTGTCTGCCAGTCCTGTGGGCAGGACTTTCCCCGTTGGGCGGGCCAATGCCCCGCTTGCCAGGAATGGAACTCTCTTGTTGAAGAGAAAATCCGAAATCCTAAATCCGAAACTCTAAACAAATCTAAAACCCTAAACTCTAATGAACAAAAACCCATAAAGATAACCAGTGTTGATTTTAAGGAAGAAGCTAGAACATCGACGGAGATTGGGGAAGTTGATCGGGTTTTGGGTGGCGGCGTTGTTGCCGGTTCAGTCGTTCTGGTTTCCGGTGAACCAGGAATTGGCAAATCGACCCTCATGCTGCAGATCGCTTCGATGCTTGGGCAAAAGGCGACCGTATTATATGTAAGTGGGGAAGAATCGGTCCAGCAGGTCAGATTGCGGGCGCAGCGTTTGGGAACTTTAGGAAAAAATCTACTCCTCTTTCCAGAAACTAATTTGTCTTCTATTGAAGAAGCGATTAATAATCAAAAACCGCAATTTGTAGTTGTCGATTCCATCCAAACAATTTCTCGTGACGATCTCTCGGCGGCGCCAGGCTCCGTTTCTCAAGTTCGAGAGTGTGCCGCGTATCTTGTCCGCATTGCCAAGTCGACCCATATTCCGATTTTTATCGTCGGTCACGTGACAAAAGAAGGGAATATCGCCGGCCCGCGAATTTTAGAGCATGTAGTCGATACCGTCCTCTATTTTGAAGGCGAACAGCATAAGCAATATCGAATTCTTCGTGTTACAAAAAATCGTTTTGGCTCGACGAATGAAGCCGGAATTTTTGAAATGAAAGAATCAGGATTGGAGGTTGTAGCCAATCCATCGCAAGTCTTTTTGGCGGAGCGGCCTCAAGCTGTCCCTGGTTCCGTGGTGACGGCTTCATTGGAAGGGAGTCGCCCACTGCTGGTTGAAATCCAAGCCTTATCAGCTTTTACAAAGATGCCGTATCCGCAGCGCAAAGTTACCGGTGTCGACTATAATCGTGCGGTTATAATCATTGCGGTACTGGAACGGCAGCTTGGTTTAAAGTTATCTGACCAGGATATTTATGTCAATGCGGCGGGTGGCGTCAAGGTTTACGAACCGGCGATAGATTTGCCGGTAGCTGTGGCGATTGCTTCGAGTTTTAAAGATCGGGCTGTAGCCGGAAATATTGTTGTGGTAGGAGAGGTTGGTTTAGCTGGGGAAGTCCGCTCAGTCAGTCAGATTGAATTACGCGCTAAAGAAGCGGAGAAGCTTGGGTTTAAGAAAATTATTGTACCTCTTGGACAAGTGAAACAGTTGGCTAAATGCGGCATTGAGGTGATGGGGGCGGGGTCGGTAAAAGATGCATTGAATGCTGTTTTGGATTATCGATAAATATCTTTACGGTGCCCAATTTCAATAGCGTACAGAGAGGCCGACAAAGGACGACCCAATCCTTTTTTAAATCTTTTTCTGGCTTCTTGGATTTGTTTGCTAAGCGATTTACTGACAATGACTTCAGCTTCTTCAAGCAATTCTTCATATTCTTCAAGAGGGACCAGCACCATGGGTTGTTCAATCATGGTCGGCCTTTTGAGGCGGATAAAAGTGGCGCGCCATATTGACATATATAGTTTATTTAAGTACAATAAAGTATATAAGAGAGCTAAGGAGGTTGTTGTTTATGGAAAAAGCGTTAACGATTATGGAGGTGTCGAAAATCCTTTCATTGTCGCCGATCACGGTTTATCGCCTGGCCAGAAAAGGAGAAATTCCGGCGGTCAGGGTGGGGCGCTGCTGGCGATTTACGCAGGAGGCCATAAATAAATGGTTGGCGGGGAAGCCCTGGGAGCAAAAACTTGAGACCTTACTCGAAAAAATGTGGCGCAGGACAGACCGAATTTCCGCGGACAAGGTTGACCAGGAGATCAAAAAGGCAGTCAAAGCTGTAAGAGGCCATGCTTAAAATCGTTCTTGATACCAATATCCTGGTCAGTATTTTCATAAAACGGAGCGAAGCCAAACAGAAAATTATTGATGCTCTCAAACGGCACGATTTTCAACTGGTGATATCCGAAGCTATCCTGGCGGAAATAATCGCGGTTTTACAGCGGCCCAATATCCGCAAATTAACAAAAATGACCAAAAGAGAAATTCTCGAGCTGGGGAAATTATTGCTTGAAGAAAGTTTGAAGGTTCTTCCCTCAACAAAAAGTGCTGTTTGCCGCGATTTAGATGATAACAAATTTATCGATTGCGCTGTTGCCGCCAAGGCTGATTATATTGTCAGTGGGGATAATGATTTATTGGAATTAAGTAGTTATCAGGGAATAAAGATTATCACTCTTAGAGCATTTCTGTTAAAATCATCTTAAAATAACCACTAAAATGATAAAAATAAGCACAATAGCTAAAGTTTTTTTTATTTGTGTTCTATGTTCTGTGTTCTGTGCCTTTGTGGTCTTTGCCGTTGTTCCTCATAGAATCATCTCCACCATGCCGTCAATCACCGAAACTCTTTTTGCGCTGGGATTGGGTAAAGAAATTGTCGGGGTGACGACTAATTGTAATTATCCGGCGGCGGCGCAAAAGAAGACAAAAATTGGCGGATTTTTTCTTAATACTGAAAAAATTTTTGCGCTTAAGCCAGATTTGCTTGTGATGATGAAAAATTCACAGCCGCGCGATGTTGAGCGTTTGAAGAAAATGAATTTTAACGTTTATGCGATCAATCCTCATACTATAAAAGATGTTTTAGCTTCGATTACAGAAATTGGAAAAGTGACTGATCGCAATGAAGAAGCGTCTGACCTAGTCTGGCAATTACAGAGACGGCTCAACGCGATCAAACCGAAAACCTGGGGGATTGATTTTGTCTTGGGCCGGCCGCGGACGATTGTTGTTGTCGGCTACGAACCATTAATTGTTGCTGGAAAAGGGACGGTGATTGATGATGTTTTAAGGCTTGCTGGAGCGGAAAACATTGCGGCAGATTCGCGCAGCCAATATCCGCAATATAGTATGGAAAAATTGGTCGAAAAAGATCCTGACGCTCTTATTATAATGAAAGGGACCGTTACGCTGGAGATGATTAAAAGGGCGGGACAATGGCAGAAGATCAGCGCCATAAAAAATAATCGCCTGCTATTTATTGATCCTGATATTTTATCCCGTCCCGGCCCGCGTATTGTTGATGCCTTGGAGCAGATCGCTGTTTTTTTAAGCAAATCGTCACAATGATATGGTATAATCTTTTAAATTGACTTTCAGTAAGTTTAAAATAATTTTCATCCTCATTATCCTGTTGTTATCAGCAATAGTTGTCTCTTTATGTTTAGGTTCAGTAATGTTATCGCCGGCCGATCTCTGGCATAGCGAGATTTTCTGGCAGATCCGCCTGCCGCGAGTTTTATTAGCAGCCTTAATTGGCCTAATGCTCTCCGTTTCCGGTGTAATCCTCCAAGGAGTTTTGCGCAACCAATTAGCTGACCCGTATATCCTGGGGATTTCGGCCGGCGGGGCGCTGGGAGCAGCGTTATCAATTGCTTTGGGGGCGCAATTTATTGTCTATGGCATCAGCTCTCTGCCGGCAACGGCTTTTCTCTTTTCTTTAGTCGCCGTGTTCATCGTCTACCGTCTAGCCCAAGTTGCCAGCAAGACGACGCCGGAAACTTTAATTTTAGCGGGAGTCGCCTTATCGGCTTTTTGTTCCGCGATCTTAGCTTTAGTTATCATTATCTCCGGCAATTTGCAGACAGTCTACTTTTGGCTTTTAGGCAGTTTGTCATACGCCAGTTGGTCGAATGTCTTGACGGTCCTGCCGTACGCGTTAATTGGCATGGGGATGGCTTATTTTTTTTCCAAAGAGTTGAACGCGCTCCTTTTGGGCGAGGAGATGGCGCAGACTTTGGGAATTGATGTTGAAAACACCCGCTTTATTTTGGTCGGCGCCGCTTCGATCATGACAGCGGCGGCGGTTTCTGTCTCCGGCCTGATCGGGTTTGTCGGTTTAATTGTTCCTCACTGGATCCGCCTGATTATCGGGCCCAACCATCGCAACCTCTTGCCTGTTGTCGCGCTTTCCGGCATGCTGTTGATGGTAATCGCGGATACGCTGGCCCGTACGCTGTTGTCGCCCTTAGAAATTCCCGTCGGTATTATCATGGCCTTGCTGGGAGCGCCTTTCTTCCTTTATCTCCTGCGACGGCGCAGGCTAAGCGGCAAATGAGCGTACTGAAAGTCGAACAGCTCGTCTGCGGCTATGTGCCGGGTAAACCGATTGTTAAAGGGATCTCTTTCTCGATCCATGACGGCGAGTTTGTCGGGATTGTCGGGCCTAATGGTTCAGGGAAAACTACTCTGCTGCGCGCTCTATCCGGTCTTCTCAAGGCTCAATCAGGTTCGATCATTGTGGCCCATCATCGGGTGGAGCATCTTGATCGGCGGGAAATTGCCCGTCGTGTGGCTTTTGTTCCACAGTTAATGGAACCGGTGGAAGGCTTTAGCGTCGAGGATTTAGTGATGCTTGGCCGCACCCCATATTTTGACCGTTTTTCTTTTGAAAAAGAGGACGATCGGGAAGCGGTTCGCTGGGCGATTGAAGAATTGCAGTTAAATGATTTAAAGGACCGGCCTATTGCCAATCTCTCCGGCGGTGAATTCCAGCGAGTGGCGATTGCACGCGCCTTAGCCCAGGAGCCCAAAGTGATGCTGCTAGATGAACCGACCTCACATCTGGATTTACGCTATCAAATTAAAATTTGTCAGTTGCTGAAAAAACTGCGCAAGCACCGGACGGTTATTGCGACGTTTCATGACTTGAATCTGGCCTCGCGTTTCTGCAGTCGTTTGATTCTGTTCAAAGATGGCGACGTGATTGCTGAAGGTCCGCCGGAAAAAGTTGTCACGACGGCGAATATCTGGAAGGCTTATCGGGTTCGCGTTTCTGTTAAGGCTAATACGGGGACGAAAAAGACGAAATATGTTGTCCTGCCCTAAATTTTAGCCAGCGGGATTAAATCATACGCGATTTCCTCGTAAGGATGAACTTCTTTTAACGCTTTTATAATCGCTTTTAACTTATTAGCGGCCACGACAGTTTCCAGCCGGGCTTCTTTAACGCGATTAACGCTTTGCGGTTTTCCCTTAAAGGGCTTTGCTTCCTTAAGCGGGCGAAAAGTTCCCGTGCCGACGGTATGAAAGGTGCAATGATCGTAATTGCCGATCCGGCCAGCGCCGGCGTTGCAGACGACCCGGCGGACTTTTTCCAAATGGGAGAGGGGGACAAAAATGACAAGTTTATAACGCTTGAATTTACTCACAGCGTAATGATAGCAATAAAAAGAGAAAAAGAAAAATTATCTCTCTTATTCCACTGGAACGAGAGAATACTGTATTTGAAAAGTTATCCGGTTGCCCTCATAAGCTCCGTGATGCCTTGTTCTATATATTTCTGGCAAAGGATCAATTTTAACTATTAGTTCTCTAAGAGGAGTTTCGTCTTCAAGCTTGTTGCTGGCTTGCCTAATTGCGGCATATAAGATATCATGTCTGCCAGGACTGTACAAAACGTTCATGCTTATGTTTGCTCCATGGCGAGTTATATTAATATCGATTCCTTCTATCCCGCAATAGAAGCCAGCTTGAGGACGAAAAACGCCCCTAACAATTTTTTCTAGCGCTTGCTTGTCTTGTGGTGTTATCCCTGTCCTTTTGGGGAGGGAGACCTTGCGCCAATCTGGCAGTATGAATGTAATTCCTGGAATTCCCATTTTTATTTTCCTCCTGTTAAAGGGCTAATGGCCCTATAGCTTTATATCTTAAGCCTGCGGCAAAAATTTCACTTTATTTTTTTGTGGGCCAAGTATCACAAGGACAGGGTGACTCTAGGAATCACGGCGTATGTCTCGAAAGAAATCGAGAGATTTAACCCACAAACAACCTATTCTTTATATAAAATAATATAATAAACAACCTATTCTTTATATAAATAATTCTTGACAAATTATCGTATCATTGTATAATTTTACTATGTTTAAGCGAAATATTGAAAAAGAACTTCTGGTCTGGAAAACGAAGGAAAACCACAAACCATTAGTTATCAGAGGAGCCAGGCAAACCGGTAAAACCACGGTTATTCGGGAATTCGCTAAAAACTTTACCAGTTTTGTAGAGGTCAACCTGGAGAAAGAAGAGCAACGTAAAATTTTTGCTTCTGGCGGCGGCATTAAAAGCATCTTAAACAGCATTGAAGCCATAGCCAATAAAAAAATTATTCCCGGAGAAACATTATTATTCCTGGATGAAATCCAAAACTCCGCGGAAGCGATAAAACTGCTAAGATATTTTTACGAAGAGATCCCCGCTCTGCATATTATTTCCGCCGGCTCCCTACTTGAGGTCAGGATGAAAAAAGAAGGCTGGGCTTTCCCCGTCGGGCGAGTAGAATTTTTATACCTGTATCCTTTTACTTTCACCGAATTTTTATCGGCTATGGGCCAGGATTTGCTTAAACATGAGATATTGGATTTTAATTTTGCAGCGATTATTCCCGAGCCAATTCACGAAAAACTACTTGAGCTATGGCTTGATTATCTTATCGTCGGCGGAATGCCCGAGGCAATCAAAGAGTATTCCCAGAGCCAAAGTTTTCTGGCGGTCAAAGACTATCAGGACGCGCTTGTCTCTTCTTTTAGAGAAGATTTTGTTAAATACGCGAAAGAATCGGAACTCGAATATCTAAAATTAGTCTGGGATAAAGTCCCTTTTGAGCTGGGCAATCGCATAAAATATACCAAATTGGGGCTGGGAAATTCCCCGAAAACCGCTAACGCTTTTGATATTCTGCATGAAGCCATGCTGATAGAAAGGATCTATCCTACCGTTGAGACCAGGCTGCCTCTGGTAACAAAAAAGAAAGCCGCCCCCAAAGCCTGTTTTTTAGATGTTGGATTATGTTCTTTGATCTTGAACTTAACCAGGGATGTGTTAAAAGATAAACTTCTCTCCGCTAATTTTACCGGGGCTCTACCGGAAGCTTTTGTTGCCCAAGAATTATTAGCGCTGGACGTTAAACATCGCAATCCTCTTTATTTTTGGGTCAGAGAAGAGGCCGGGGCTTCCTCGGAGCTTGATTTCCTGCTGTCAAGTAACGGCAAAATTATCCCGATCGAAGTGAAATCAGGCAGTCAGGGCTCACTCAAGTCGCTGCATCAATTTTTATCTCGCAGCGGACTTACAGTCGGCATGAGAATTTATGGAGATATTCCGAGGGACGAAGAACACTCTTTGACCTTGTCTCACGGAGAGAAGCTTACTTATCGACTTATTTCGCTCCCTTTTTATTTAATAGAAAGAATTCATCAATTATAGGAGGAGTTAACCATGCCAATATTCCAAGCGATAGTTTTGGGGATCATTCAAGGGATTGCCGAGTTTTTGCCGATCAGCAGTTCGGCGCACCTGATTTTTGTCCCCTGGATTCTTAATTGGCCGGAACATTCCATCGCCTTTGACGTGGCCCTTCACGTCGGCACGCTGGTCGCTATTCTCCTTTTTTTCTGGCGGGAGTGGTGGGGGATTATCAAAAGCCGCCTCATCTGGCTGTTGATCCTTGGCTCTTTCCCCGGCGCCTTCGCCGGTTTTTTAGGAGAGAAATTTTTTGAAGAGACTTTTCATGGTCCAGTGACTATTGCTGTTTTTATGATCGGTCTAGCGCTCCTCCTCTGGCTGGCGGAAATTTACGGGCAGAAGAAGCGCGATCTAGACAATCTCTCCTGGTTTGATTCTATTATAATCGGGACCTCTCAAGCTTTAGCCCTGATGCCCGGCGTTTCCCGGGCGGGGATTACAATGACCACTGGCCTGTTCATGGGCTTTACCCGCGAAGCGGCCGCTAAGTTCTCATTTTTACTCTCTACGCCAATTATCGCCGGGGCAGGGTTGTATAAGGGTTATGGGTTAGTAAAACATGGCTTGCCGGTTGATGAACGGCTGCCCTTCCTGGTCGGCTTTCTCGCGGCTGCGCTGACCGGAATTTTCGCCATTAAATATTTATTGCAATATTTAAAGAACCATACTTTCTATATTTTTATCTGGTACCGTTTTGCGGTTGGAATAATTTTAATAATATTATTTTTTATTCGCCTGCCGGTTTCGCCTGGCCCAATAGCTCCAGCGCTAAATCATGAGCCTCGTGTTGGCTCGCAGCGCGGAGTTTATGTTACCTACTGGGTGGCGCAGACGAAAAAGAGATTTGGCAGTTTACGGGAGCAGGCCAAAGCGGCCAATTTTAACACTATAGTTGTCGACGCCAAAGATAAATTAAGCCCCTCTCTAACGGAATTGGCGAAAAATCATCAGCTTAAATTTGAGACAAAACTAGAACCCGATCCCTGGTTGATGGGATTAACAAATGAATTGCATGGGCAAGGCTTTTCGGTTACGGCGAGGATTGTCGTATTTAAGGATGACCACCTGGTGATTGCCCGCCCTGATCTTGGCATCCATCTTCCCAATGGCAAGATTTATCTCGATCGTAAAGGCGGCCGCTGGGCTGACGCGTATCAGCCCGAAGTCCGGTTATATAATCAATTAATTGCCGAACGGGCGGCTTTGTCCGGGGTTGACGAAGTCCAATTTGATTATATCCGTTTCCCGACGGAAGGAGCCGCTAAAACGGCAGAGTATCCCTTAGCGGAAAAAAGTAAAATGACCAAAGTGGAGACGATTAATACTTATTTAAGAGAGGCGCGGGAGCGTTTGCGCAAATATGGCGTCTCCATTGCGGTTGATATTTTTGGAGTGGTGGCGTGGCAGAGCCGCAAAGACAGCGCCAATCTCGGCCAGGATATCCGGCAGATGGCGCAATATATTGATGTTATCTCCCCGATGCTTTATCCGTCGCATTTCCACAATGGCTATGACGGCTATTCCAATCCGGGAGCAGAGCCTTATTATTTTATCCATTCGGGGATAGAGAGAACGCGCGCGCTATTATCTAACGAAGCGGTGGCGATAGTTCCCTGGTTGCAAGGCTTTAACATGCGTTCGCCTAATTTTGGTCCCGATTACATTTTAGCTCAAGTTAAAGCTTGCAAGGACGTTAAAGTCGGTCGTTATCTCTTCTGGAACGCCGGCAATAATTACGACACAACTTTTGCGGCGCTGAAGCATCCTCCTCACCCAAGTATTGTCGAGGAAAGGTAATTCAAAAATTTGACAAGAGCCGTCGGTGGGAGGTATAATTAGTGATTAAAAATAGAGGAGATCGACTTGAAAAAACTTTATGAAAAACCGAATTTGATTGACCTTAGAGTTGGGAATTCTTATCTAGCGGATTGTAATAACGGCAGTGTTGCAAACGAGGCCAGTAGCATGTGTGATGATGGTAGTGTGGCCGGTTTTGCGTGTTCCTTTGGTCCTTCTATATAGGTGCGCATAATTAAATCTACATAGCCCATAAATTGCCGTCTAAATAAGCCATTTAACAATTTGACATTGACGAAAATAAGGTCTATAGTGCGTATATATAAACAGTCATAGAGCCAAGGAGGGGAAGATCATGCAGCCATTATTTGCCAGAGGGAATAGAAGAACT
>JACRKQ010000012.1 GCA_016219705.1 Candidatus Saganbacteria bacterium
GACGATATCATCTAAGCAAATAGTATCAAGATTTGCAGTGTTACAGTCATGAATGGCGGCATAGAGATTTCCGAGCGTCAAACTTCTTCCTCTTAAAGCTGTTCTGGCGGCGGCAAGATTATACCTGCTGGGAGAAGAATTGGTTGGGCGATCGGAAAATGCTCTATTTAGGGAACCAAATATTGAGGTCTGTAATTGAGGCGTTAATGTCGGTTGGTTTGACTGCACGGCCTGGAAAGTTCGATTTAATATTCTTTGTTCTGGTGATCTACCGTTTGTTCTTGGACGAGCTCGATCAACGGTTCCCCCGCCTTCAAGAATGAATTGTTCTCCAGCAGGATTGGTGTTCGTTCTACTTCCGGGAACAGTAACGGTGAGACGAATATCGTTATCGTCGACAAATCTGACCAGTTCAGCTTGAACAGCGCTAGTCAGAGTTCCTCTTCCCCAAGCCGGTAATCGGCCTTCATTTTGGACAATATAAGTTGCGGATGCTTCCACCATTGCACCTATATTATCGCAGGAAGTGGAGGAAAACTTGCATCGATTACTGAACTCACGAACTTAAGAACAGCAACCATTGCCAGAGGGGGACGGTCTTGATCGTTTTGCCTTTTATAACTTCCTGACTTTTTTGGTCGTCGTTTATTATTAATGCTTCGGAAAGATTAAATTTATCCATGGCGAGGAGTAGCGCGCGTATCTCACGATCCCTTGTTTTCTCCTGATTGATATTCCAGCAAACCTGAATAAGCTTGTTCACTGACAATGATTCTTTTAGCAAAAAATCAACCTCCCGATGGTGGGTGTCTTTCCAGAAGAAAAGCTCCAGGTTGGGATTAAGCGCCATTTGCTGTTTGAGTTTCCAGAAAACAAGGCTTTCCGCGAGATGGCCAAGGTTTTCGCTGACGGCCATATCCGGACTTGTATTGTACTGTATATATATGAGGTTTATACTGACGAGGGTATTAGTGCCGGTACTACTGACCGCCCTGCCTTGCAAAAGCTTTTCAAGGATGCCAGGCAGAAAAAGTTCGATTTAGTTATAGTTTATAAAATCGACCGCCTAAGTCGCCGGCTTAAGGACCTAATAGAGATAGTTGACCAACTGGAAGTAAGCGGAGTAGGGTTTAAGTCCGCGACCGAGCCATTTGATACTACGACTTCGGCTGGTAAGTTAATGTTTCAACAGTTAGGCAGTTTTGCCGAATTCGAGAGAAATCGTATTGCCGAGAGAGTTTTTCCCGGTATGGTAAAAAGTGTCCAAAGCGGTAACTGGCATGGTTCCAGAAACAGTCCTACCGGTTACACTTATAATAAAAAAAAAAGGTTGTTGGAGATTAATGAGCGTGAAGCCAGAATTGTCAGGCTGGTGTATAAGTTGTATTTAGAAGGTAAAAACACAGCTCAAATTGCCGAGTATTTAAATGATAGTAAGCGGGAGCCGAGAGCAGGCCGATATTTTATCAAAACTTACGGTTGCCAAATGAACGTGGCTGATTCGGCTAAGCTGGAGGCTGTGCTTGAGCAATCCGATTATACTCAAGCGGAGAATCAAGAATCTGCTGACATCCTCTTAGTCAACACCTGCGTTGTCCGTCAAAACGCGGAGGATCGTGCTGCCTGGTACGTGACTTCGGCTAAAGGCCTGAAAGAAAAAAATCCTAACTTCAAAATTATCCTTTGCGGCTGTCTGGTTTCCGAACCCGGCCGCGACGTTAAAAAACAATTTCCTCACGTGGATCTTTTCTTGAAACCGAATGAACCCGGGAAGCTGGCGGAATTCTTAAAACCCCTAACCCCTTATTCCCCTTCCCCCTTACCAAGGGGGAAGGGGATAGGGGATGGGGGTGTTACGATTATGACCGGCTGCGACAACTTCTGCTCCTACTGCGTTGTTCCCTACGTCCGCGGTCGGGAATACAGCCGGCCCCTTGACGAAGTCCTGGCGGAAATCAAAACGTTGGTGGAGCAGGGCGTGACTGATATCACATTGCTGGGCCAAAACGTAAATTCATATAAATTCGGATTAAGCACATTGTTAAGGGAGATACATTCATTTGACATTTGTCATTTGACATTTGTCATTAGGTTCCTCACCTGTCATCCCCGCGATATGTCCGACGAGATCATCGAAGCCGTAGCGGAACTCCCCTACGTCGCCAAAGACTTCATGTTGCCGCTCCAATCTGGTGACGATGTGATTTTGCAGAGGATGAATCGCGGCTATAGTCTGGCCCGCTATGTTGATCGGGTCAAAAAAATTCGCAGTTTAATGCCCATGGCTACCATAAGCGCTGATATCCTCGTTGGTTTTCCCGGCGAGACGGAGGAACAATTCCAAAATACTTTGCGAGCCATTGAAGAAATCAAGTTCAATGATGTGCACATGTTTGCGTATTCGCCCAGGCCAAACACGGCGGCTGCCACTTTACCTGACCAATTGTCTGATGAAATCAAGCAAGAGCGCCTGCAGCGTTTGATAAAAATGGTGCGAAATATGTTATAATCTGCAAAAAGGTTAGTGCCCTCATCCGCTGGCGCAAAACACTCCCCCTTCTCCCAGAGGGAGAAGGCGACTCCCTCTCCCTTTGGGAGAGGGAGGGTAGCTTTAGGGTAAGCGGGTGAGGGTACTATACAGGAGGAGCTAACAAAAATGGCAAATTCTGAACTCCGCGTTTTCTACGGTACTTCTCATTCCGAGCTCGGTGAAAAAATTGTTAAACATTTAGGCTTGACCGCGGGCGACATTAAAATCTCCCGTTTTTCCGGCGGCGAGATTTACGCCCGGATCGCGGAAAACGTCCGGGGACAAAGCTGCGTCATCATCCAGACCTGCACCGATCAGGTTAACGCTGACCTGATGGAATTATTCATTATTATCGACGCCATGAAACGCGCTTCGGCCAGTTCAATTGCGGCGGTTATACCCCATTTTGGTTATGCCCGCCAGGACAGGAAGGCTGCTTCCCGGGAGCCCATTTCTGCCCGTCTCGTTGCTAACCTTCTGGAAACTGCGGGCGCCGATCGGGTGGTCGCTATGGATTTGCACTCTGACCAGATACAAGGTTTCTTTAATATTCCCGTCGATACCTTGACGGCCATACCGATTATCACCAATTATATTAAAAGTAAAAACCTCAAAGATCCGGTTGTTATTGCTCCCGATACCGGCCGGGTTAAAGTGGCTAAGAAATTAGCGGATCGGATTGGAGCAAAATTGGCGATCCTCCATAAAGTCCGCTCCGGCCATCATCAATCGGAAATTACCCATGTCGTCGGGGAAGTCAAAAATAAAACTGTAATTTTGACCGATGATATGATCGATACGGCCGGGACGATTACCAGCGGGATTGACGCCCTGCGCCAAGCGAGCTGTAATTCTGACGTTTATGTGACCGCCACCCATGGCATTTTCTCCGGGCCGGCGGTGGAGCGGATGACCAAAGCTAATTGCGCTGAAGTCATTGTTACCGATACCTTGCCGATACCAAAAGAAAAACAATTCCAGGGCTTAAAGATTCTTTCGACAGCGGATCTTTTAGCCCAAGCAATCAGGAGAAATTATGAAAACCAATCCATTACATCACTCTTTGATTAAAATCGGGATCATCGGCCTCGGCAATATCGGTTCAGCCGTCGCGGAGAATGTGATTAGAAATCACGCGGCGATTTTACAGAATAGAGGGATTGCTCTCTCCATCGCCAAAGTTTGCGACATCCGCCGCCGAAAAATTAATCTACCGTTGACCGACGACCCGGCGGAAATCATTAACGACCCGGATATTTCTGTCGTGGTGGAAGCAATTGGCGGAGAAAAACCGGCGGCAGAATTTATCCTAGCGGCGCTTAAGGCTGGTAAACATGTGGTGACGCCAAATAAGGAAGTCATCGCTAAACATTTGCCAAAATTCTTAACACAAGCGAAAAAATCCGGCGTCCAACTGCGGTTTGAAGCGGCCGTCGGCGGCGGCATCCCGATCATCGCCGCTTTACAGGAAAATTTAGTCGGTAGCCGGCTCAATGAAGTTTACGGCATTGTTAATGGCACGACCAATTATATCCTTTCCAGGATGTTAGGAGAGGGGATAGAGTTTGCCGCTGCGCTGAAAGGAGCGCAGGCTAAAGGTTATGCGGAACAAAACCCGGCGGCTGATATCGCAGGCCAAGATGCGGCTTACAAGGCTGTGATTCTGGCAGCCAGCGCATTTCGGGTCCAGGTTGACTGGAAACAAGTTTATCGTGAAGGTATCAAGGCCATTACCCAGGAAGACATTCACTACGCTTTTGATATTGGTTACGTTATTAAGTTACTGGCGATTGTCAGATTAGAGAAAAATAAATTAGATGTCAGGGTTCATCCGGCCCTGGTTGTGCACGACCATCCTCTGGCTTCCGTCTCTGATAACTATAACGCTATCTATGTAAAGGGCGAACCGGTCGGACAATTGATGTTTTATGGACCGGGGGCGGGGGGTGGACCGACGGCGTCAGCGATTATTGGGGATGTGATCAGAGTATCAGAACATCAGAGCATCAGAATATCAGATTTAAAAAAGATCCCTTTGCAAAAGATCGGTGAGATCTCTAGCCGGTATTATCTACGGCTGCAGGTTTTGGACCGTCCCGGGGTGTTAGCGGATATTGCCAGGATTTTTGCCCGCCATAATGTCAGCCTCGCGGCGGTAACGCAGAAAGAAGTAGTTGATGGATTGGTGACGATTGTGATTTTAACGCACGAAGTTAACGAGAAAAACCTGCAAAAAGCTTTAAGTCAGTTGAAACATTTGGCTGCGGTGCGAAAAATAGGCAATGTAATCAGGATTATTTAATGGCGATCAATGAAGCTTAAGTTTGTCTTAATGGCTGCGGCTGTTGTCTTATGCCTGACAGGTAATCTGCGAGCGCAGCAAGATCCGCCTTCATCAACGCGCCAAATCCAGCTCTTTGTTGAACCAGCCGCTGGCCGGCAGCCGATTATCGACGCTATAAATGGAGCCAAACAAGCTATCCGCGTCGAGAGCTACCTGCTGACGGATTTTAAAATTATGCAGGCCTTGCGCGATGCCGCCCGGCGCGGCATCAACGTGCGGATCATCCTTGGAGCGCCGCCGTACGAAAAAATAAAGTCCCGGACCGGAAATCCTGCTTTTGCCTTAACGCACGCCAAGTTTCTTATAATTGATAATTCACAAGCTTTCATCATGACGCTTAATCTGACCAAATCCGCCTTTGGCCGCAACCGCGAGTTTGGCGTCATCACCGGTTATCCGGATGACGTCGAAGAGCTCAAAGAATTGTTTGAAGCGGATTGGGATAGGTCGACCAGCCGGATTGTCAATCGCGACCTGGTCTGCGGGCCCTCTGATTCCAGGGTTAAAATACTCTCTTTTATTGACGGGGCAAAAAAATCGCTGGAAATTTACAATGAGGAGCTTCAGGATAAGGAGATTGAAAACCATTTACTGGCTGCCGTCGGCCGCGGAGTGGACGTTCGGCTTATCCTTCCCCCGGTGAAAAACGATCGCGATCCCAATGCCTTTGGCCAGCCGCGGCTCCTGGCCGGCGGGGTGAAAATTAACTGGCTGCAAAAACCGTTTGTCCACGCTAAAATGATTTTAGCCGATCGCCGGCGCGCTTTTGTCGGCTCGCAGAATTTTTCTCCCGCTTCCCTGGACCGCAACCGCGAAGTGGGAATTTTGCTCGATGAAGCGACCGCAATCAAGACATTAGCGGAAACTTTTGACGCAGATTGGACCAAAAGCCGGCCGGCGGAGCTTCCCCGATAGTGGCGAAGAATTTATTTTTATCTAAAAGCAAGTATCTCCACGGGTTACAGTGCCCCAAATATTTCTGGTATGAATATCATGATAAATCGGCTATCCCGCCGCCGAAGCTGGCGATCCAGCGGTCTTTTGACGAAGGTAAAAAGATCGGCGAATTAGCGCAAAAACTTTTTCCCGGAGGCCTGTTGTTGGCCAGGGAGAGAGAGCCGCGGCTGCAACATAAGCAATCGGTTGCTGCCCTTAAATTGCGCCGCCCATTATTTGAACCCGGTTTTGTCTTCCAGCAAACTTATGCGCTGGCCGACATTTTAACCCCCGTTGGCGACGATGAATGGGACATGATCGAAGTCAAGAGCAGTACCAGCGTTAAAAGCGAATATTATCATGACGCGGCCTTCCAGCGGTATGTTTATGAAGGGGCTGGTTTAAAGATCAGACGCTGTTTTATTTTACATCTCAATAAAGGATATATCCGTCGCGGCGCATTGGATGTGGAAGCTTTATTTAATAAAGTCGATATCACCCAGGAATGCCAGGTTCTCGCTGGACAGATTAGCGCCCAGATCGAACTGCTCAATAAAGTTATGGCCAGCCAGGATATCCCGGCGATAAGGATTGGCCCGCATTGCGATAAGCCCCACCATTGTCCTTTGAGTAACTTGTGTTGGTCGTTTTTGCCGGAAGAGGACAATGTTTTCCTGCTGAACGGCGGCGGACAAAAGTGCTGGGAATTGCTGGACCAGGGGATAACGAAATTGACTGATATCCCCGCGAACTACGACTTAAATTTTCGCCAGGTCGCCCAGATCCAGGCCCACCAAAGCCGCCGGCCTTATTTTGATAAAGAGGCAATCAGGGAATTCCTGACGGCGATAAAATATCCGTTATTTTTCCTTGATTTTGAGACGTTAGCGACGGCAGTCCCTTTATTTGACGGGGTCGGCCCGTACCAGCCGGTCCCTTTCCAATATGTTGTTTATTGTCTTAAAAGCGCAGAGAGCTCCCCCGAAAAGTTTTCTTTTCTGGCACCTGATCGCCAGGACCCGCGCGAGACAATTTTACGCCAATTACAGCAGTTACTGGGAGAAGCAGGCTCAATCATCGCTTACAGCGCAGCCTTCGAGAAAAATTGCCTGAAGGCGGCGGCGAACGAATATCCAGAATACCGCGAGTGGGTGGAACGGTTGAACAAGCGTTTTGTCGATTTATTAGTGCCGTTCCAAAAATTTTACTATTACCATCCCCAACAATTAGGGCGCGCGTCGATAAAAAATGTTTTACCGGCCCTGACCGGCCGTTCGTACAAGGGGTTGGAAATCGGTGAGGGCGGGACGGCCTCCGCCGAATTTTATCGGGTCATGTTTGGGGATAATGTTTCGGCCGAAGAACGGGAAAAAATCCGCGCCGCCTTGGAAATTTATTGTGATCAGGATACTCTTGGAATGGTGGAGATACTGGAGATTCTGCAGCGGCACGTTAAATAAGTTAAAAAGGGAAAACATTTTAACGTATCAACATTTTAACTAAAGCGACTCTGCCCATGGTTTTTTCCTCAAAGCCTTCTTTGCTGAAGTTAGTTTTTTCTGTTTCAGCGTCTTCTCCTTAGACCGCCGCGACCGCCGCCGCTTCTGCCGCCGTATTTTTTCAATTTGTCTTTGTCGTTCCGATTTCTGTTGGTTTAATCTTTCCGCGATCTTTTCCTCTAAACGGCGCCAGGCTAATAAACGGTTGACGGCCTGGGAACGCTCCTGGGTCATTTTAACTTCAATCCCCGTCGGCAGATGCTTTAAATAGACGCCCGTTGCCGTCTTATTGACGTTCTGTCCACCCGGGCCGCCGGAGCGGATAAACTTTTCTATGATGTCGCTTTTCTTGATAAAATTGGTCATATTGTTGCCTTTATTATACATTAGTGCTAGAATTTTTTACAATGATGCGTAGAGATTTAACATGCTCGAAACCTAAGAATGAATTCTCGGTTCCTCGCATGAGAATAAAAAAAAATGGAACCGCTCCGATGTTCATCGGAGCAGGTTCCATTTTTACCAGTTTTAGTTTTTCAATCGTGTTACTGTTCCTGCTGGTCACTGCCGCATTGGCTGCTGACAGCAGTATAAAGTTCAAAGATATGCCGGATAATCATTGGGCGGCGCCGGCGGTTTATGACCTGGTTAAGTTAGGGGTGACCAAAGGCTATCCCGACGGGACTTTCCGGGGTGATAAGCAAATTTCTCGCTACGAAACGGCGCTATTTCTCTCTAAGCTTGCCAAGTCGCTGACTGGGAATTCGACGCTGAAAAAAGATATCGACTTGTTCCGTCAGGAAATTGTCGCCTGGCAGCAAAAACCGCAAAAAGGGATGTTGGACGGCAGTTACCAGGCTGCCTGGAAGTTCTGCAACCTGCTGGCTAATACGGACGCGCGCGGCGCCCTGGCCAATTATCGCCTGCAATTAGGTTCAACTTATAAATTGGGAGACAGCGCTGATATCAGGGTTGGTCTTGACACGACAGATTATGGATATTTCAATGATGGGTTATCGACTACCGGAATTGTGGCGACAGATTTATTGGATATTACCTCCAACCTTAAACTTAGCGCGAGTTCTATCGGTTGGCCCGACCCGGTTGAGCTCAAGCTCTCTGTCGGGCCGGGGCCCAAGCAGCACACGGCGGACCCGACGGGGATAATTTCCAGCGAAGTTGGCGTTACCTATCTTCGGCCGTATACCGGGATTACGGTGGCAACTTCATTCTGGGGGACAAAAGTCGCCGCTGGTTATGAGGCGCGCGGCCACGCAGCTTCCGGTCGCATCACGGCCAATAATATTTTCGGAACATTGGGTTATGAGTTCAAAGGGATCCCTTTAATTGATCAATTACAATTGACAGCTACCGGACAGCAGCTTTCAACCGGCCAATATTCAATCGCGAATCGCGACCTTCGGGCTTCAATCGTCATGAATTTTCCTCTGGGTAATAAAATTGAAGCTGGCGGGACGTTGGGCTTAAGCGGTCAGGATCGTTCAAAATGGTTGGTTGGCGGCAGTGTGGCCATCAATGACGTTTGGGATACGGGGACTGTCGCGGTCATAAAAGCGGCCAAAGTCGGCGCTGGTTTTATCGACGATCGTTTTGCGGCGGCGGAGATTGACTTGGCCGGTTTTGATAATTTTAACCGCCCGCTGGTCAATGGCTCGGTAAATATCGGCGGACAAATTGTCCAATCGGTTTCGGACGATTTAAAACTTGTCGGTAAAGGCGATGTTCGCCTGCAGCCGGATTATACTTATGCCGGGATCAAAGGACGGCTAACGGCTGAAGGAGGAATTTCTTACGCTGTTGCGCCCAATACGACTTTTGACGCCCGCTATCGTTTTTCTCATGATAAATCAACCAACACGAAATCAGATCTCGCCGCGTTGGGGCTCGTTTACCAGTTTTGATAATCGGCAAGCAGATTTTCCACTATTCAACAATAGATTCCACCAATACGGAAGCGAAGCGGTTAATCGCTTCTGGTCAGGCGGCTGAAGGAGCAGTTATAATTGCCGACGCGCAGACAACCGGCCGCGGTAAACCGGGAAGCAGCTGGTTCTCGCCGCCGGATTTGGGCCTCTACTTGTCAGCGGCGGTCAAACCTTATAAAAATCAAGCGGACTTAACGAACCTAACGTCTGTGGCCGCTGCCGCTGTCGCGGACTTAATTAAAGATTTGACGCGATTGGAAGCCGCTATTAAATTGTCTAATGATATTCTGCTTAGCGGCAAAAAAGTTTGCGGAATACTTTGCGAACATTTAACCTCCGGGTTTGTTGTCATTGGCATTGGTTTAAACGTTAATCATCTGTCAACCTCTTTTCCGGCTGAATTGGCCGGTCAGGCGACGTCATTACAGATAGAGACGGGAGATGTTTTTGATTTGACCGCCGTGCGGCAAAAAATATTAGAACAGCTCAATCGTCATTACCTTGCCTATTTACGAGAAATTTGCTAACATAAATAGATGGCACTACGGGGAATTAGAGGCGCTACGACAGCTGATGCGAATGAACGCGAGGTAATTGTCTCTGCTACCAAAGAGCTATTGCAGGCCGTGGCGGCCAAAAACAAATTAAAGATCCCGGAGATTACTTCTATTATTTTTACCACTACCCCCGATCTGAATGCGGAATTTCCGGCGGTGGCGGCGCGGGAGCTGGGGTGGGAACAGACCCCATTGTTATGCGCGACAGAAATTGCCGTGCCGGGGAGTTTGGGTCTATGTATCCGTGTTTTGCTCCACATCAATAGCAATAAAAAACAAGCCGCAATGGAGCACGTCTATCTCAAAGCGGCGGTCGGGTTGAGGAGGTAACTATTAAATGATCATTATCATGCGGCCGGATGCGACAGAGCGGCAGGTTAATTCTATCGTTGATAAACTCAAAGCCCATGGCTTTGGCGTCCATCTCTCCAAAGGGGTGGAGCGGACCGTTATCGGCGCGATTGGCGACAAGAGCTCGATTGAACTGGAAAGCCTGCAGATGATGCCGGGGGTTTCCGAGATTGTCCCCATCAGAAAACCGTACAAACTTGTCAGTCGTGAATTCAAGAAAGAAGATACCATCGTTTCTCTCTCGGCCGAGGTTAAAGTAGGCGCCGGGCAAAAAATCCTGATCATTGCCGGACCCTGTTCGGTTGAAGGGGAAAAACAGATTATCGAAATTGCCGAATTGGTAAAAGCCGCTGGGGCTAATGCTTTGCGGGGCGGGGCGTTCAAGCCCCGGACTTCCCCTTACGCCTTTCAAGGTTTAGGGGAGACCGGCCTTAAATATTTAGCCGCGGCCAGTAAAAAGACCGATTTGCCAATCGTCACCGAAGTTATGGACACGCGCGACGTCGCTCTCGTCGCCAAATATGCCGATATGCTGCAGGTTGGCGCGCGCAATATGCAAAACTTCAATTTGTTAAAAGAAGTCGGCAAGACTAAAAAACCGATTTTACTTAAAAGAGGGCCGGGTTCAACAATAAAAGATTTATTGATGTCGGCGGAATACATATTGTCGGAGGGGAATAATCAAGTTGTCTTGTGTGAACGGGGAATTAAAACCTTTGAAGATTCCACCCGTAACACTCTTGATCTGAATGCTGTTCCGGTCATCAAAAAATGGTCGCATCTGCCGGTTGTAGTTGATCCCAGTCATGGGACAGGAGAGTGGGATCTGGTACCGGCGATGGCCAAAGCGGCGATTGCGGCGGGGGCGGATGGGCTGGCGATAGAAGTCCATCAGAAACCCGAAGCGGCTTTATCCGACGGCGCGCAATCATTGAAACCGGATACTTTTGCCCAATTGATAAAGGAGCTGCGTCTGGTGGCGAAAGCGGTGGGGCGGGAGTTGTAAGTTAGTATGGCTAATAAATTGTATGGCAAATTATTGGAAACCGTTACCGATGTTTCTGGCCGCAAAATAAATCTTTATCTAAATAGTTATAAACACATAATTAATAAGCATAATAAATTTGAGCTTTGGATAAAACATTGGAAAAGAGTTATGGAAACTGTTAAACCCGATAAAAATGATTATTATGAGGATTTATTGGAAAATAGTGAAAAGATTCAAATACGAGTAATTAAGGAGAAAGGAGAGTATTTAATAAAAACAGCTATAATTGGCAAGGGGGTTATCACTAAATGGAAAAGAATATAGTTTTTGAAATCGAGTATGATAAAGTATTGGATGTGTTAAAGATATACGAGAAAAAACATAACCCTAAAAATATTGATTTTTTTCAATTTGAGAACCTGCCAATATATGTAATAGCTGAGAACGGCAATATAATTGGGATTGAATATTTTGAATATAAAAAACATGTGAAAGAATTCTATGGAGATAAAAAGAAAGAAATGGGGTTTAAAAATCAAAAACAAGCAGAGGAATTCCTACGAGGGAGTTTTTATTCTTTTTATAGGAATGAGTTTTCTGGCGGAAAAATAACCAGGATGGAAAACAGAAGAATAGAGATTAAAAATACTTATTCTGAAAAGAAAATGCTGCGTAATTTAGAAGATTTAGTACCGGCTTAGTTAATATTTTGCTAACAATCGTTTCGGATAGTAAGCAATGACTGTATATTATGAGAAACGATAAAAAACCTTAATTGATAAAAATTGATATTCATTGAAATTTCTGATTTTAATCAAGGATAAACAATCATGGCAATGCATCGTATTCCCAGACCTTTATTGAGACCGAGCGCTCATCCTCGCCTTCAGGCGAACTGGGCGATAAAAAATGCGCGCTTGCTAGCCCAAAGAAAAACACAAGCAGAAGAGAGACGCCAACTTTTAGAAAAGCTGGATGGCTCTAAACTGCACACGCTAGAGGCAGTTGCTGGAGCTGAATCAGCCTTTAATGAACTAAAAGTGAAAAAGTTGCTGCATTTAGCGGATTTTCAAATGGTTTTAGGTCTATATCAAATCAACGCCAGAAAAGTTTAGGCGTGTTTTCATAGAAATATGAAAATTTAGCGTTTTTAAATCAAGCGGCGGAATCGCCGACCCCTATTTTGTGATTTGATTCTTTTAGTTTTTTGGGGTATTCTTATTTTTTAGCGGGAGGTGATGGCAATGAAAAAGATGGCTGAAAAATATGCCAGCATTATTCTTAAGGGCATAAAGACTCTGCCGGTTAGTGATGTGAAAGAACTTGCTAAATATGTACAATTTCTTTATTTTAATCGAGCAGAAAGCAATTATGAACAGTTATTCGGCAGGGCGAAAAGCGCGGCCGAAAAAAAAGGGTATTCACTAAAAAACATCAACAAATTAATCAAGGCGGTCAGGAGTAATTCATAATAATCCTGTGATGCATCGATTAGTAATAGATACAAATATATTGATTTCAAGTTTGTGGGGCAACAAACCTCGGGAATTGATTAACCTTTGGTTAAATGGCACTGTTCGAGTTTTAAGCACGCCGGCGATTATTGAAGAATATCTCTCAGTCTTGTCCCGCTTTGAATTAAGCCTGGATGATATGCAGAAATGGACACGGTTATTTATTGAAAGGACAGAGAGAATAAGAGAGGAGACACTTGTAGATATTATAAAGGACGATCCGGCAGATAACAAGTTTTTATCTTGTGCTGTGGGTGGCAAGGCGGGTTATGTCGTTTCCGGCGATAAGCATCTTCTAAAAATAAAAAAATACAGTAATGTTGTCGTAATCAAAGTTTCAGATTTCCTTGGTATTTATCATCACGCTTTTGAAAGTTATTAATTCGGTTGCTAGCCCTGACAACCGTTTCCTATAGTATACAATAGCAGATCAATAGGATTGACGAACGCAGCATTAAGCTGGATCTGGAGCCGCTGCTGGAAAATCAGAGTTTCATTAGAGATTTTTCCGGAAATATTAAGGCGGTTCTGCTCAAGAAACTTGATGAGAACTGGCGGTAGCTCTGGTCTGCTAAAACCGTCGGGCTGGAGCTTTAGGGTCCCCGAATCTTGCCAGCTTAAAAAATCTCAAATCTTATCTCAAATCTCTTTCCCGTATCATCTCGAAGATTTATCCCAAATTTTTTCTCAAATGGCACAAATTATTCCCTAATCATTATTTGATTTTGACGGTTTGAGAATAATTTTGGTAATTAGTGAATTAGATTGGAGATAGATTTATTGGTGATAATTTGGGAAGGTGATTAGTGATAAAATTTGGGATTTTATGGCACACAGGCCAATACTCAAAAATTGATAAAAATTGATATTCATGTGAAATTTCTGATTTTTATCAGTGATAAATAGGCATGGCAATAGGTCGTATCCCAGGACATTTGTTAAGACAAATAACACTCTCCCATCCTCATCAACGCGCCGGTTGGGCGGTACCATTAGAAGATCTTTGTCATGCGGGAGAGAGAAGCCGTCACGAAAAAATTCGGGAACTAGTTTTGCAGGATTGCCCAGAAGAGGCCAGCTTTTGGTCAGATACATATGATAGGAACGACACTTCTTTGGCAGAATATAGTTTACGAAGGGAACTACACAGGAAAAGAATGGTTATCGCTTTTCAAAAATTATCTTTGAGCAGTCATCTTGATTATCATGATCTTGCTCTACTTTATTATGCCCTGCAATCTGGCCGGTATTGTTTAGGAACGGGGGGTAATGCCGGAATTATTGTTACCGCACTGCGAGATTTAAAGGTGCGGCGCATTTCTTCTCCAAACATTTTAGTTTTGGGCTTTTCCTCCGTCTACTCATTAGAAAATCTTGCGGCGCTTCTTAAATTAGTCGGCTTTAAGAATGCCAATATTGTAGCGTTGAATATTGCTCTTGCTCCTTTGACTATGGCCAAAGAAGAATTTGGCGGGAAAATTTGCGGCTATCCTATAAGTTATGTGAAAGGCGACGCCAGAGAATTGCCCTTTGCCAACAGCTCCTTTGATTTGGTTGCCACGCATCTGTTTTTAGGACATTTCCCTAATAATGAAAAAAAATGTGTTTTGGAAGAGGCATACCGCGTGCTGCAAAAAGGCAGAGACTTTGTAGATGCAGAAATAGTTGTTGAGCAATGGTTCGATAAGGCTGAATATATAAAGACTTTTGCAGAGTTAGGAAAAAAATTTAAAGGAACAAGTAACGAACGAAAACGCGCCGGCGATTACTTAAAAAAATTTGCCTCTTTTTTCCCATTTTATCCCTATACCTTATCCCCTTATTTTAATCCAGGGTATCCTTATGAGCGATTATTTGATGTTTCGTGGTTTATTCGCATTAAAGTAGACTTAGATAAACAGGGCTTTGTTGCAGATCTTCACGGTTCAAATCCTCAAGCCTTATACCCTGGCTGCGAAGCCCGCATTTGCCAGATTCGGGCGCGGAAAGAGTGAAAAAGAATGATTACAAATTTACAACCATATATTCCCTGGAAAATCTGGGGGCGATCCTATCTCTGGTTGGTTTTAAAAACGCCACAATTGTTGCCCTGGATATTTCTGCCTCTCCTCTGGAAAAAGCCAGGGCGCATTTCGGCCGGACCGTCTTTGGGTTTCCGGTTGAATACGTCCAGGGCGATGCCTTGGCGCTGCCCTTCGACAATGATAGTTTTGACCTCGTAACGACGCATCTTTTTATGACTCATATCGCGGATCAACGCAAGAATCAAGTACTGGCTGAGGCCGGCCGCGTTTTAAGACGCGACAGGGAGTTTATAGATGAAGAGATTGTTGTTCCACCCGGAACCGATCTGGACAAATATAAATGGTTTTATGCAACTTTAGCAGATGAATTTCCTGGAACACCAGAGCAGAAAGCTAAGGTCGCGCAATATATGGTGGAACTTGGCGCTTATTCTGAATTTTATCCCTATGGAAGCGAGAAATCTCTCGTCGCAAGTATGAATAGTAACGGGTTTGAGGCGCACTTAGGCGGTCTTCAAGAAAAACGTCTTTATGTGAACGTCTGTGCCTCTCTATATCAAATCAACGCCAGAAAAGTTTAGGCGTGTTTTCATAAAATATATTAATTCCGATTTATCCGAAGATGATTTAAATGATTTCAGGCAATTTTTAAAATAGAGTGAAATTATTTGTAGAAGGGGTCGAGAAATGTTTGAGAGATGTTTGAGAGATGTTTGAGAGAAAACAAATATGAACGTTAAAGTTGAGCGAAGTATTAGCCATTGGTTGGGACGATTTGGGAAATTGGCCTACACAAGTGGTCTTACGCGAGTCGGAAATGAAATTGCTCAACGTTACGGCCAAACAAGATCAAATACTCAAAATCCATTCAGAATTAGAGTAACAGAATCAGGTCTTCTACTAGATGACGGGCCGGCTCTAGTTTCCCCTCATAAAATCCTTGCTCGGCGCTTATGGCAGGTTGGAGTCGATTCAATCGTTGTTGATTCAGAAACAAAAGCACCTGATTTTAAGCATGTTTTTCGGCAACTGCTTTATCGGACACAGCGAGAGCTGGAAAACAGCAAGGTTATTAATTTTTCGTGGATGGATTCGCATAAACAAAAAGAAGTAGAAAGTGCTATTGCTCGATATCAGAGTGAGATGAGTACTGGCCAAAGTGTCTTTGCAAGACCCTGGGTAACTCCTGATAGATTGGCTTTCCTTGGAGATAGCCTCTTTGCGAATACGCGGGCTTTCACCATTTTCCCAGAACAAAAGGATTCATTGGCCGGATTCCTGACCCGTTGCTTGCTTTCAGAGGAGATAAAACCTGATTTTCCGAGCTATGGACGTCCTTACCCAATAGATGTTCCTTCGATCATGCGTGATGGCGTTGGATATAACGTCCTGCTCGCTTATTCTAAACCGAAACCGTCACCAATGCATGTGCCGGAGTCCACTTCCCGCAGCACGGTGTTTGCTGCTCCGGCGGCAACATATAAAGATATTTTCTGTGAGCCTGAAGAAATTGAAAAAGATCGAACCACTTCGACCTACGTTCATTACATGCCGGAGAGTCTTGTCACGCAACTGATAAAATGGCTGGCGATGAAAAAAATGGGGCAACAGAGTGCTGTTTTTATTTGGGTGGTAAATGACTTTATGACTTTGAATGGTCAAGGGTTTGTAGCGGGAAGAACTCCGCTCCAAAGCAAGTTGGAAGATTTTGTCCAAACACTTCTCCGAGAAATCTACGCTGAAGATTCAACGGCTCGTCCCATATTTTTTCTAATTCCCGATATCCCCACTTTAACATTAAAACCAATCTATCAAGAAGGAGATTGGAGCAATTATCAAAAGGGTGAGAAGATGAAGTATTTTCGCGATGGTCGGCCAATTCCCTGGGGAAGCTTTGCGATGCCCTTCATCCTTGATCTTGTGCGCCAGCAAGGGCAGCACAAGCCTGATGATGTGATCCTACCACAGGAAGTGCTCCGGACATATAGGGCGATTGAAAAATTTAATCTGTTTCTGCGAAGGCTCACCGAAGCTAATTCACGTGTTTCTGTCATTGATGTGAATGCCTTGCTGAGGGAGGCAGCACGAGGAGAACTTGGTGGAAAATTGTTCACAGAGGATGGCGTACATCCAACTCCTATTCTCCAGGCCTTAGCAGTTAATGTTATTATAACATCATTAAATGAGCAGTTAGGTTTGCAATATCCAACAATAACCCCAGAACGACTTGCTCTCATTCGCAACGATTACTCGAAAGAGGCTCCCCCGTTAAATGAAATTCAGCAAGTCCGCCGTGCTCTTGTGAACAGGCTAATTGTCTATGCCTGTCGAGCAGGAGGATCCTTTATTCGTCGACTCCCCTGGCAACATACTAAAAAAATATTTCCTGCGGTGATAAGCTTTCTCTGGTGGACGAGTGTTTCTCGACGATTTCAAGCAATGTCAAAAAAGCTTGAGAATATTTTATTCAAACATTAAAAAATGGAGGCCATAAAAAATGACGGGAATAGTTAGATTTGGAGAGCTGAACTCGGTGGAGGATACAGCCAAATTATCATTGGACATATTTTTGGAGGTCTCAATACTATGTTAAACAGACCTAGAGCAATATCTAATCTGCGAACAAATATTCATCAAACAAGACGCTATGATGTTGCCATAATAGGCGCGGGCGTAGTTGGTTCTGCCGTTGCTGTTTCTTGCGCGCGTAGAGGCTGGTCTGTCCTCGTATTGGACAAAGGCGATCTGGCGGGAGAAACTTCATCAAACAGCACAGGCCTTCTTCACGGAGGGGCCCGATATGCGGAAAAGTTAGAATTTGGCATGGTGCTTTCAGCCATCCGTGGGCGCGAATATTTCAAGAAGGCTTTCCCAAATTTAGTTGTTGAAAGGCAATATTTTGTTCCAGCCTTTCAGGCAGGGAAGCATGGTTATCGAAAAATGCAGATCGGCCGATGGTTGTATGACCTGACTAAACTGTTTGGGTTGAGTTCCTTCCCTAGAGGCAGGACGATAAGCGCCGCTGAGTTATCATCGGAAAACATTCCTTGGGCGCAAGATAAGGTCAGGGGCGGATCGTTTTTCTGGGATGGGCAAACTGACGATCATCGCTTAGCCTTAACGATGTTAATGATTGCGGCTCAACATCAGGCTGATATTATCAGCAGAATGGAATGCAGAGGCTTTGTTCATGATGGAGGCAGGGAAGGCGGCGTTAGTGGGATTGAGGCAAGAGATCTGCTAAGTGATGAGATATTTAACGTTAAAGCTGATGCGATTGTAAACGCTGCGGGGCCTTGGGCCCAAGATGTATATGGATTAAATGATCCGCCAGCCTCCCAATTTCAAACGCTTGATGCAGGGTCTCATCTGATCGTACGCAATTTTTTTGGCCGGCCAATGAACTTTGGCTTTTTTGCGGAATTCAAAGATGGGCGATTGGTTTTTATCCTGCCGCATGGGCGCAATCTCCTTGTTGGCACGACTTCCGAAGGAAGAAGAGAATCGATCGATAATGTACTTCCGGTTTTGCGGCATAACCAATATCTTCTTAACGGAGTGAACAATCTTTTCCCTTTTGCCGCTCTTAAGCCTGCCGATATAATATATGCGTATTCCGCGCACCGGGCTTTATTTAATGACACCAAGGCAAAGAACTCTGATGCTTTGTCCCGAGAAAATAAAATATTCATCTCCCCTCAAGGATTAATTACTATTATCGGCGGGAAAATAACCACTGCGCCTTTGATCGGTGAAAAGGTGGCTAGCTTGGTCGCTAGAGGCAAGAATCTTCCCTTCGATCGCCTTTCAACAAAGATGCCTTTTGAATCTTTGGACGAAACAGACAGACTTTTGTTTGTTAATGATAAAGCCCAGATTTTAATGGACAGATATCATATCGATCGAAGGCGATGCGAACACCTGTTATTAAAATATGGAATGCGTGCGAGAGCTGTGCTTGATGCGGCGGAAGGTGACGAAAAATTATTACTTCCTTTAGAACCAGGGGGAATGGAGGTTGGGGCGCAGGTAGTATATGCTGCCAGAAACGAAATGGCTCTTGGGGTAATCGATGTTCTGTCGCGAAGAATTAGATTGGAAAGAGAAGTTGGCAATGGCCTTAGCGCTTCATCAGTAGTTTCTCATATCTTGGCTAAAGAACTAGACTGGTCCAAATCGGAAACTGCCGCTCAAGCTGCGGCATATCATGAAAGGGTTAGGAAAGTGGCACAAGCCGTCGGGCGAGAAGTTTAACCAAATTATCCAAGCCATTTTCCGTTAACGCCGAAACTTTAACAAATGGTTCATAAGAGGCCAAAGCCTCGTCAGGCAGAGCTTCACTTAAACAATCAATTTTATTAAAGACCGTAATAATCGGTTTGCTGGAGGCGTTTAATTCATCGAGCACCTGAAAAACTGCGTTGATCTGTTGTGGCCAATTGGGAGCCGAGATATCCACGATATGCAATAATAAATCAGCTTCGGTCACTTCCTCCAGCGTGGCTCGAAAAGCGGCAATCAGTTGATGGGGGAGCTTTTGGATAAAACCGACGGTGTCAGTTAATAAAATTGTTTTTTGCGGAGAAATCTCCAGCCTTTTCACGGTGGTGTCAAGGGTGGCAAATAATTTGTCTTCCGCCAAAACATCGGCGTTAGTCAACGCATTAAGCAGAGTTGATTTTCCGCTATTGGTGTAGCCGACCAGAGCGGCCAGCGGGAGCTGGCTTTTTTTACGTTTTTCCCGGCGCAAACTTCGTTCCGCGCGCAATTTAGCGATCCCTTTTTTCAGCTCCGAAATCTTGTCGCGAATCCGACGGCGGTCATATTCCAATTTGCTTTCTCCTGGACCTCTTGTCCCAATTCCTCCGCCCAGGCGCGACATCGAAACGCCGTGTCCCGTCAGCCGGGTGATCTGAAATTCCGCCTGAGCCAATTCCACCTGCAATTTACCCTCACGGCTGCGGGCATGCTGGGCAAAAATATCTAAAATTAATTCCGTCCGGTCGATAACTTTTGTCTCTAGCGCTTCTTCCAGGTTGCGGGTTTGCGCGGGAGAGAGGTCGACGTCAAAAATTAAAAGATTGGCGCCGGTAGAAGCGATTAATGATTTAAGCTCCGTTACTTTACCCGAGCCGATAAAATATTTCTGATCGGGGCGGGGCCGTTTTTGCGACAGCGACCCGACGACTTTGGCGTTGGCTGTTTTTGTCAAACGCGTCAACTCCTCCATAGATGCGGCCAGCGGGAATTCCTGGTCTTGCGGTAATTCGACCCCGACTAAGAGGGCTTTTTCTGGCGCAAAAACATTTTTTTCCATTTCCTCCAGTATAACATGTGTGCTATAATTTCGCTGAGTTTATGGTAGACCGAAATAAATCATTGCGCGATTGCCTGGTCAAAACAAAATTACTGTCGGAAGAACAGGTCAAGACGGCAATTGAAGAAGGCCGCCGGTCAGGGACAACCTTAATTAAAAGCATTCTCAAGTGCAATTTCCTGGATGAAAAAAAACTCATCGATTTCCTGGAAAATGAAATGGATATTCCCCGCGTTGATTTAAGCGCCTACCAGGTCGATAAAAAAGTCCTTAACTCGATACCTTTTGCCACCTTGCAAAAACACAAAATTATGCCGCTGTTCAAAATTAGCGATATTTTGACAATAGCGACCATTGATCCTTTTGATGTGTTGGCGTTGGATGAGATCAGGTTGAAGAGTAAATGTGATATCGAACCGATGGTTGCTTCCCTGAAAGAGATCGCCCAGGCGATCAATCAATATTATGGGGTAGCCGGTTCGGTCAATGATCTGCTCAAGAAGATAGGTTCGGTTGATATCCCGGTTCCCCCTGTTCCCATCGGCATCCCCGAGGAAGAAGCGCCGATTGTTAAATTGGTAAATTTATTAATAATGCGGGCGGCTAATGAAGGGGCTTCTGATATCCATATTGAGCCGACGGAACAGCAAGTGCGGATCCGTTATCGGGTGGACGGGGTGATGCACGATGTCTCTGGCGCTCCGACTTTTTTACATTCCGCTATCATCACCCGGATCAAAGTCTTGGCGCGCATGGATATCGCCGAATCGCGTGTCCCCCAGGATGGCCGGTTTGAACTGAAGACGGATGACAAGGCTATCGACTTGCGCGTCTCTTCTTATCCGACAATTTACGGCGAATGCCTGGTCATGCGTTTATTAGATAAAAGCAGTATCCGTTACAGTCTGGAAGATTTAGGCTTCGGTAAAGATAATTTCGTGAAGTTCCAATCAATTATCGAACGGCCTTACGGCATTATCCTGGTGACCGGACCGACGGGATCGGGCAAGACCACAACTCTTTACGCCACCCTAAACAGTATTGTCAAACCGGGAATTAATGTCATGACGATTGAAGATCCGGTTGAATATGAATTGGGTGGTGTCCGCCAGGCCCAGGTTAATGTCAAGGCGGGGATGGAATATGCCAATGCTTTGCGGGCGATGCTCCGGCAGGACCCTGATGTCATATTAGTCGGTGAAATCCGGGACCTGGAGACCGCGCGGGTGGCGATCCAGGCCGCCCTAACCGGCCATCTGGTTTTTTCCACCTTGCATACTAATGATGCGGCCGG
This sequence comes from Candidatus Saganbacteria bacterium, assembly GCA_016219705.1. Classification (GTDB taxonomy): domain Bacteria; phylum Margulisbacteria; class WOR-1; order O2-12-FULL-45-9; family O2-12-FULL-45-9; genus JACRKQ01. The sequence goes on from JACRKQ010000012.1 coordinate 21,301, forward strand.
CTCAATAACCCGCTTGATTGATATGGGAATTGAACCTTTCTTGGTGACTTCATCGCTGGCGGCGGTTGTGGCCCAGCGCCTGGTGCGGACAATCTGTGAATATTGCAAAGAGACTTATAAAGCGCCAAAAGAATTAGTTGACAGGCTAGGTTTGCCGATTAATAAAGACTACCAATTCTATCACGGGAAAGGCTGCGTACATTGCAAAAATTCAGGATACAAGGGACGGATGGGAATTTACGAAATTCTGACCATAACTAATGAGATCCGCGACCTGGCGGTTAAAAAGATCAGCGATGTGCAGATTAAAGACGCGGCGATTAAGAGCGGGATGAAGACCCTGCGTGAAGATGGAATTGCCAAGGCGCTTGAGGGCAAAACAACCATTGAAGAAGTTTTACGGGTAACCCAGCTTGACACGATTTAATTTTAAGGCGCGCGACCGCTATGGCGTCCTCTCCGAAGGGGCGATGGAGGCGGCGGATTCCAAAGCCGTGGCGCTGCATCTGTCCAGGTCCGGTTTTACTCCTGTGGCGATTGCCTCGGCAGGGACAAACGATCTCTTTGGTCAATTGTCCGCTTGGTTTGCAAAATTTCAAAACGTAAAGCCGTCAGAAATTGTGGTTTTTACTCGCCAGCTTTCTTCTATTCTCGACGCTGGCGTGCCTCTCCTTGAAGGGCTTGATGCCGTCCATGAGCAGGTGCGTAACACCAAGTTCCGCGGCGTCATCAAAACGGTCCGCACAGATATTGAGCGCGGCAGCGCTTTTTCTGACGCGCTCGAAAAACACCAGGCTATTTTTTCTCTCTTGATCATTAATATGGTGCGGGCGGGGGAAAAGGCCGGCATTTTAAGCGAAGAGCTTGACCAAATTTCCAATCTCATCGAAAAAGATATGGAGACGGTGGAAAAGATTAAAACGGCGACCCGCTATCCCGTGGTGGTCATCGCTTCGCTGGCGGTGGCCTTTACTATTCTGATGGTGGCGGTCATTCCCCAATTTGTAAAATTTTTCGGCGCCTTTAAAACGGAATTACCCCTGCCGACGCGGATATTGATCGGCATGAATTATCTCATCCAGCATTACTGGTATGTGATTATAGGGACAGCTGTTTTATCCTCTTATGGCTTCACCCGGGCGCTGGCGACCGAGAAGGGGCGCTACGGCTGGGACCGCTTTATCCTGTCAACGCCGATCTTCGGCCCGCTTTTTCTCAAAATTTTTCTCTCCCGTTTTGCCCGCATGCTGGCGGCGATGCTCAAAAGCGGCATCCCGATTTTAGAAGCTTTGAGCATCACGGCGGCGACGGTGAACAATAAAGTTATTTCTCATGTTATTGTAGACATGCGCGACAAGGTGTCGCAGGGCAAAAGTTTGGTCGAACCGATGAAGGGGAGCCATGTCTTCCCGCCGATTGCGGTGGCCATGGTGGCGATCGGGGAAAAGGCCGGTTCGTTGGAAAACATGCTCAATAAAGCGGCCGATTATTTTGATCGAGAAGCTAATTACACGATTGCCAATTTAACGCCGCTCCTGGAGCCGATCTTGATTTTCGGACTGGGCTTTGTCGTCCTGTTATTTGCCCTGGGAATTTTCTTGCCGATGTGGGACTTGATCAATGTTTATAAAAATTATTAAGAAGGGATTGTGGTTTTCTTGACAAGATTTTCTGGTGTGTTAAAATCAGCTAGCCAAGGAGGTGAAAAAGAGACTATGAAAAAAGGCTTTACCTTAATCGAACTCATTATGGTGATTGTTATCCTGGGTATTTTAGCGGCGACAGCTCTGCCCCGCTTTATCGATTTGTCAGCCAAGGCTAAAGATAACGCGGCCAAAGCGAATTTAGGATCGGTGCGCGCGGCAGTGGCGATCAAATATGCCAGCAATGCGGCTAATAACATTACTGCTGCTTCCGATAACAGCCAATCCAATTTTATTCCAGTTACAGTTGAGGCTGGCATGTTCCAGGACAGCATCATTCCCACGGAATCTTACAGCAACAGCAATGCGATTGAACTGGGGAATGCCGCTCCGACCGGAACAACCGGCGGGTGGTATTATAACAGTGTCCAGGGACGGGTTTACATAAACGATACCACTAGCGGACGTTCCGGCTATTGATTTTTTTGCTTGATACAAAAGCCTCATCTCCTTCGGGGGATGAGGCTTTTCGGTGATATAATGATTTTTACAAAAAAAGATGGCTGGGCGCTCCTTACTTTTCTCGGTCTTACGCTGCTTTTTTTCGCCCCCTTCCTTACGGGGGAACAAATTTTAGGCTTCAAGGATCTTTCCCGCTATTTTTATCCCTTGCGCTTCCTGATGGTCGAGCAGGCCAAAAGCGGACACTGGCCCTTATGGAACCCTTATCTCTTTTGCGGTTTCCCTTTGTTAGCGACGCTGCAGATCTGTTTCTTTTATCCCTTAACTCTCCTTTATTATTTTTTACCCTTTAATTTAGCTTTTAACTATTTCACCATCCTGCATTATTTCCTGGCGGCGGCGTTTATGTATTGCCTTTTGCGTCACTATGATCTTAATCGCTGGAGCGCTCTTTTGGGCGGCTTGCTTTTTAGTTTTTCCGGCTATCTGCTCTCGGTTTACAACATGAATACCTCTCTAGCGGCCGCCGTCTGGCTGCCGCTGGCGGTTTTATTTTTTGACCGCTGGATGAATGGCGGAAAATTTTCCAATCTTGCCGGACTGGCGGTCTCTCTGGTTTTAACTTTCCTCGGCGGCGAACCGACAATAATCTATATGACAATATTATTATTATTCGCCTATGCGGTTGTTTTTTCCCAAACCCGGCGGCAGGGATTTATCAATTTATCGGGGCTAGCTTTAGCCTGCGCCATGGCGGCCGGTTTGGCGGCGGCGCAGCTGCTGCCGTTTATCGAATTGGCGCGATTATCCGATCGAACGGGAAAAATTGCTTATGATCTAGCGACCTTCCGTTCTTTTCCGCCGCGGGAGCTGATCAATTTTATTTTTCCGTATTTTTTTGGCAATGCCGCCCAGTTTGGCAATTTGACGGAAAATTTGATCGGCAAAAATTTTCAAGACTGGTTAATTTCTCCCTATCTGGGGATATTGCCTTTGCTCTTTGCCGCTTTAGCTTTTAGCCGCCGCCGTCGGCTGGCCTGGTTTTGGCTGGGGACAGCGGTGGTCGGCCTGTTTCTAGCCTTTGGCTGTTATACCCCGTTTTATCATCTGGCTTATTTATTGCCGGGGATATCGATGATCCGCTATCCAGTCAAATATCTTTTTCTCGTCAATTTTTCTCTCGTCTGGCTGGCGGCGGCGGGATTTGACAATTTATCGCGCCAGCTAAGGAATGATTCTAAACAACTGGCTCGTATGTGCCGCTGGCTGTTAAATGCGGCTTTTTGTTTGGCTTTGGCCGCGGCTGCGGCCAATATATGCAAGGCGCGGATAATTCAATTATTGGTCGGGCATTATCCGGCGCAGGCCGCCCAATATTTTATCGTCCTGCTGCGCAATCTGGTTGATTTTAATCTTTTCAGCTTAACGCTGGTTAGCGCCAATCTCTTTGGTTTCGCTGTTTTGCTGCGCTGGGCCAGCCAAAAAAAAATTCACCCGAATATTTTTGCCGGTTTGATCTGCCTGCTTATCGCTGTCGACCTGTTCGCCAACAGCATGACGATAATGGTGCCGATCAATGCGAAATTATTTACTGCTCTCCCCGCGACGTATCGCCGCATGATTGAACAACCGACCAGAGGAAGATTTTTCTATATGCCAGCGGTGGAACAGCAAAACCGGATGACATTCGGCGAAAATTACGACGAAGCAATGTGGGAGGCCAAAGAGAACTTTACGGCCAATTGGCCCCTGCCGCACCATCTGGCCGATTTTTACGGTTATGAATCAATTAAACCCCGGGCGCTGATGGATTATTATCGGAAAGAGTTTGGCGGCGGGCAAAAAATGACCAGCCAAAAACTTAACCAATTATCCGCCTATAATGTTAAATTTATTATTTCTGCCGTACCGCTAAATTTCCCGCAACTTAAAATCATAAATGGCCGGTTTAAATTCGGCCGCAATTTTTATCTTTATGAAAATAACGGAGTTTTGCCGCTGGCCTATATGATCTTTCATGGCCGGACGGCTCGTATGAGCCGACAGACTATTCTTGATTTAAAAACGGCGCAGATTTTAAAATATGAACCAGATGAAGTTGTGATTAAAGTCGAGACTAAGAAGGCGGGCCAGCTATTTTTATCGGATTCATATTATCCCGGCTGGCGGGCCTGGGTGGATGATCAGCCAGTAAAAATCGAAAAATCCCAGGGCTTATTCAGGATTGTTCCGGTGCCGATGGGGGAACACCTGGTCCGTTTTCATTACGAACCGCGGTCCTTTTATCTCGGCGGAATTATTAGCCTGCTTACTCTCGGGTTAATCCTGGTAGGGGCGGTAGTATTGCGTTACTATTAAAATCGTGTTATCATAGTAATGTAATCCTAGTGATTAATTAAGGAGATGGTGTTGTGCGGGAAGAATTATTTGAGTTGAGCCGGAATTTGGTGGAAAACTACAATCGTCAATATCAGCGGTATTTCTTAAAGGAAAACAAGCTTGACAGTCGATTGTCTGTAATTATTGGCCAGCGAGGAATCGGCAAGTCAACGGTGATTGTCCAGTATTTGCTGTCTCATTACGCAAAAGAACTTAAGGCTAATAAAGCGCTTTTTCTCCAAGCGGACCATTTTCTGGTCAATGAGATCTCTTTATATGAAATTGCTGAACAGTTTAACTCCCTGAATGGGAAAGTGCTCTGTTTTGATGAAATCCATAAATATGGCGACTGGTCAAGGCAGTTGAAGAGTATTTATGACACTTTTCCTGACTTGAAAATAATTGCTTCCGGCAGTTCCGCCCTGGAAATTTATAAAGGAACCCATGATTTAAGCCGGCGGGCGATTGTTTATGAAATGAGAGGGCTTTCCTTTAGAGAATTTATAGAAATTACCCTCAATCTGACACTAGAAGAACATACTTTGACAGATATTCTGCGTCAGCATGCTGAAATTGCTCGCGATATTGCCCAGCAGCTTAAAAGGAAAAACGAAAAAATTATCCCCTTGTTCAAAAGATATTTAGCTTATGGATATTATCCTTATTTTTTGGAGTTCGAAAATAAGGTCTTGTATTATCTTACGTTGGAACAGAATATTCATACGACGATAGAGGCGGATTTGCCCGCGATAAATCCCAATCTATCCGGCAGCAGCGTAAAAAAAATAAAAAAACTGCTGGCCTTTATCGCCAGCGCGGTCCCTTTTACCCCCGATCTAAAAAAACTTAAAACAATTTTGGATGTTGGTGATGAAAGAACGCTGAAGTCGTATTTGAAATATCTCGAAGACGCTGGTTTAATTCTTACCCTTACGGCGGGAGGCAGGGGAATGCGGGAGCTGGAAAAACCGGAGAAAATTTATTTGAATAATTTTAATCAAGCTTATGCTATCTCTGGTCATTACGGCGCTAATGTTGGCTGTATTAGGGAAACTTTTTTTGCCAATATGTTATCTTCGTTGGCGCGGCTCTCCTACGCTAAACAAGGGGATTTTCGTGTGAACGATAGGTTTGTCTTTGAAATAGGCGGCAGGAGTAAAAAATTTGATCAAATAAGCGCCATAAAAGATTCTTTTCTGGCGTTGGATGACATCGAATACGGCAGCGGTAACAAAATCCCTTTATGGCTCTTTGGCTTTTTATATTAGCCTGCTTACGCTCGGGTTAATCCTAGTGGGGGGAGGGGTAACTCAAAAGCGTCAGCGGCGAAATTATCGATTTTCCCAGCTTTGATGATGCCGTCAGCTCCATTCTTTAAAGCTCTTAAGCCATCATGCGAATCTAAATCATGAATTAATATAAAACCGCTAAACGATGGTTTTTTGGCAAAACTAAACCCTTGGGCAGGATCTCTTAGTAAATGAACTAAAATGGGCGTGTCCATAGCTGGCATTGAGCCAGCGATGATCAGGAGATCGACCGGTGGTCTGCTTTCATCAAAAATTCTCTCAAGAACATCTTCCGAATTTGACCTAATCTCTGTCACAATAATTTCTGGAAGCAGGCTTCTAAGAGTAGAAGCAGTGGCTGGATCAGTTGAAATAACCAATATTTCTCTTATTCTGTCAGGTCTCCCTTCCTTTATAATAGGCACAGGAAAATTTTCCGATATTGCCAATCCGGGTGCCGTGGAGACCGGGTGGACGGTTGGCGGCGGGGCGACAACTAGCGGAGCGGGGGGAAGGGGTTGGGTAGAGGTCACAAAATGTCTTTTCAAAAAGTCAGTGGGGTCAGACTTCATCGGATTAGCAAAATCGGCAATTCCAAGGGCAATCATCATCGCATTTACCGCAGAAGAATTTGCTGCAATATAGCCGCTGTATCCATTATCTCTTAATAATTTTCCTAATTCCAGGCCGCTTATCCCGGGCATATCATTATCCATAAAGATAAGATCAATTTTCTGTTCTGCGGCCAGAGCTAAAACTTGATCCTTGATCGGTTGCTGTTGATTTACTGTGACAACCTTTACGCTGTCATCCAACTCACCTTGAATAAGCCCTTGATAAAGCTCGAGAATGTTTGGATTATCATCCACAACTAGAATTGTTCTTATAATCTCCGGTCGGCCTGGTTTAGCAGAAGCCGCTTTAATCCTAAGAGCACCTTGGGGAATATTTAGTTGTTCAAGTTTCGCCTCATCCGCAGAAGTACAAAAGTCTCTTATTCGTGCAGATGGAGTAGCTAGTCCCACTCGAGTCAGTGTGGTTCGTAGAAAATCTGTTATTCTAGACATAATAATTTTACCTCCAATTTTTGTCTCGGTTCCTCGCGTTTTTGAAACCGCGAATTTTCACTTTGTTAAATTAAAAAATTTTCTGACAAAGCGATCAAAGCCAATTTTTCCGCCGCTGTTGTCATCGACCCCAACAAAAGAACCTTCAGTTGTATTAGCGATGATCCAGCCATTATATCCATCAGTCCGAAGCTGTCTGGCCAAAACATCGCCATTTACCCCATGACCTTGCATTGCGTAATCCAAAAAAACCATATCGGGCGCTTCTTCTCTGGACTTGGCAATAAAGTTATCGCTCTGATCAAATGTTTCAATCCGAACTCCTGGTCCCAGAAATCTCTGTAACAATCTCTTAAAAGCGGAAAGATTAAGAGGATCATCATCAACAATATAAATTAATTTGATAAATTGCGGCCTGTTTTTATTGGAGCCATCTGCAACTTTCGCAGGTGAAGCTGGGATGTCCGGCCTCGTAGTCGGGCTGGCATCAAAGGGGAGAGTGGTTGACGGCAGGCCCGTTGGGGTTATCTTGGTCCCTCTTGTGAAGCTTCTGCAGTCAAATGGCCCTTTTTTATGTAAAGATGGAGGCAGTCCGATCATTTTCATATACCTTATTATCGCCGCCTTCCTCTGGAAATTTCACTCTATTTTTGATATAATACCTTTAGTGTCTGTGGTGGGGAGGTTTTGCGAGCCCATGAAAATGTCCCAATTGCTGGTGCCAACGCTTCGTGAGGATCCTGCTGAAGCTGAAATAGTATCTCATCGCCTCCTATTACGGGCTGGTTTTATCCGCAAAGTTGCCGCTGGTATTTATACTTATCTTCCTTTAGGCTTAAAAGTCCTCCATAAAGTCGAAAACGTTATCCGTGAAGAGATGAACCGGGCGGGCGCCCAGGAGATCTTTATGCCGGTTTTACTACCGGCCGAACTTTGGAAAGAAACCAATCGTTGGGACCAATATGGCAAAGAACTTTTCCGCATTGCCGACCGCCATGAGCGCCAATTCTGTCTCGGTCCTACCCACGAAGAAGTCATTACCGATATAGTGCGTTCTTCAATCCACTCATACCGCAATCTTCCGGTAACACTTTATCAAATCCAGACTAAATTTCGTGATGAGATCCGGCCCCGCTTTGGCTTGATGCGCGGCCGTGAATTCATGATGAAAGACGCCTACAGTTTCCACGCTTCCGCAGAAGATCTTGACCGAGAATATAAAAACATGCACGCGGCCTACTGCCGGATTTTTGATCGTCTGGGGTTGAAATATCAGGTGATCAAGGCGGATTCCGGGCTGATCGGCGGCGAATTTTCCGAAGAATTCAACGTCATCGCCGACGCGGGGGAGAATGAATTGCCGGACGGGAAGCGCGGAATTGAGGTGGGCCACATTTTTAAGCTCGGGACCAAATATTCTGAAAGCATGAAATGCGTCTACCTTGACGAGAACAATGTTGAGAAACCGATGACCATGGGGTGTTACGGCATTGGCGTTGGCCGAACCGCCCAGGCGGCGATTGAGCAAAATCACGATGCCAACGGCATTATCTGGCCGGTACCGCTGGCGCCGTTTCAGGCAGCTATTATTCCTGTTAACACAACTTTGCCGGAACAAATGGCGACGTCAGATCAGTTATATAAAGCCGGACAAGCAATTGGTCTAGATATGTTACTGGATGACCGAGAACAAAGGGTTGGCGTAAAACTCAAAGATATCGACCTGATCGGTATACCGGTTAAGGTTATTATTGGTAAAGCGCTGGCGGAAGGGAATGTCGAACTTAAATTGCGCAGGACAGGGGAGACAAAATTGGTCCCGGTTGCTGCGGCAATCAAAGAGCTTCAAGGACTGCTGGGATGAAGGATTCTCGCTGCTGCGCCAGCGAATTAAAACTAAAAGACGCCTGCGGCGTTTTTGGCGTTTATTCTTTTAACGGCGCCAACCTGGCCAAGCCGACATATTACGGCCTTTTTTCCCTCCAGCATCGCGGCCAGGAATCGGCGGGAATTTATGTCTCCGATGGCCGGCGTTTCAAAGGGCGAGCGGGGATGGGGCTCGTCAACATGATTTTTAACGAGGATAACCTGAAAGAATTAACCGGCCACATTGCCATCGGCCATGTCCGTTATTCTACTACCGGTTCTTCCATTCTGGAGAATGCCCAGCCGTTTGTCATCGAATCAAAATTTGGCCCGATTGCCGTGGCCCATAATGGGAATTTGATCAACACCAAAGAGCTGCGCGATCACCTGCCTGATTATAAATTCAAAGGGACAACCGACACCGAAATTATCGCCGCTCTGCTGGCCAATTCGCCGGAGAGCGATTTTGAAGCCGCGTTAATTAAAACTTTGGCCCAATGTCGCGGCGCTTTTTCCTTAATAATTATGACCAACGATAAATTGGTCGCGGTCCGCGATCCGCATGGCATCCGGCCGTTATCGATTGGTAAATTAGACGATGCTTATGTCTTCTCTTCAGAGACCTGCGGCCTTGATGTCGTAGGCGCGGTCTTTGTCCGCGACGTTGATGCGGGAGAACTGGTGATTATTGACGCGCAAGGTTTGCGTTCCAAGACCTGGAGCCGCGGCGAGCGCGAAGCGATGTGCGTCTTTGAATTTATCTACTTTGCCCGACCGGACAGTTTAATCAAGGGTCGCAGTTTCCACGATATCCGCGTCCATCTCGGTAAATATCTGGCGGTAGAACAGCCGGCTAATGCCGATATGGTCATCGCCGTCCCTGATTCTGGGATTCCGGCGGCGATCGGTTATGCGTCGGAGTCGGGGATCCCATTTTCTGAAGGTTTAATCAAGAACCGCTATATCGGCCGGACTTTTATCCAGCCGACGCAGGCCTTGCGCGACATCGGGGTAAAGATGAAGCTCAATCCGATCCGCGATGCGGTGCGCGGCCGAAAAATTGTTTTAATGGATGACTCCATTGTTCGCGGTACGACGTCGCGCCAGATCGTCCGGCTGCTGCGGGATTGCGGCGCCCGGGAAGTGCATTTTCGCGTCTCATCCCCGCCCATCATGCACTCCTGTTTTTATGGTATTGATACCCCTAGCCGGGCGGATCTGATCGCCGCGAACCTTTCAGTGGAAGGGATCAGAAAATATATTGAAGCCGATAGTTTGGGCTATTTAAGTTTGAAAAGTTTAACCAAAGCGATAAATTTGCCGGCGGACCGTTCGTGTCTGGCCTGTCTTAATGGCGAATATCCGGTCAACATTCCGGAAAGACTGCAGAGTTTAAAATTATTTTTTGAATAGGAGGAATCATGATAACTTACAAACAAGCGGGAGTTGACATCGACGCGGGAAATGAAGTCGTGAGACGGATCAAGAAATTCGCCAAAAATATAGGTTTCTTTGGCGGCCTGTATCCCCTGGGAAAAAATTTCCTGGTGGGGACGACCGATGGGGTGGGGACCAAACTTAAAATTGCTTTTATGATGAAAAAGCACGACACAATCGGCATCGACCTGGTGGCGATGAATGTCAATGATGTCGTGGCCACCGGGGCTAAGCCGCTTTTTTTTCTCGACTATTTTGGCTGCCATAAAGTTAATCCTTCCCAGGTGGAAAAAGTTGTCAGAGGGATTGCTGAAGGCTGTAAGCAGGCCGAGTGTGATCTGCTTGGCGGAGAGACAGCAGAACTTTCCGATATGTACCAAGTCGGAGAATATGACTTAGCTGGCTTTGCCGTCGGTCTGGTGGAAAAACAAAAAGTGATTAACGGTTCAAAAATAAGAGCGGGTGATAAATTAATTGGCTTAGCTTCAACCGGCTTGCATAGCAATGGCTACACTTTAGCGCGCAAGGTCCTGCTCGACCATGCCAATCTTGATCCTCGGCAGGAATTGGAAGAGATCGATGGTAAACTGGGAGAGAAACTGCTTATCCCGACAAAGATATACGTTAAACTTATTCTTTCCTTAATAAAGAAGTTTAAGATTAAAGGGATTGCCCATATTACCGGCGGCGGTTTGCCGGAAAATGTGGCGCGGATCATGCCCAGAAATGTCCAGGCGGTCTTTGATCTTAATGCCTGGACTGTGCCGCAAATTTTTCGTCTCATCCAGCGTTTAGGTAAAGTTGATCATAACGAAATGTTTCGGACTTTCAACATGGGGATCGGGATGGTAATTGTTGTTGAGGGCAAAGAAGCTGATAAAGTTATGAAGTACTTAGCCAGCATTAAGGAAAAAGCGTTTCTGGTTGGAGATGTTGAGAGAGGAAAAGGTGAAGTAATCATAATTTAAATTCTAAGCACTAAATTCGAAATTCTAAACAATATTTAATATCAAAATTCTAATATTTTAAAGTGATTTTGAATTTAGGTTGTTTGAATTTAGAATTTGTTTAGAGTTTAGATATTAGGATTTATTAATTTATGTTAAATCTCGGCGTTTTAATTTCCGGTAAAGGCTCGAATCTGCAAGCGATCATTGATGCTTGTGAGAGAGAGAAAATTCCCGCCAGGGTGGCCGTTGTAATCAGCAACAATCCCGAATCTTACGGTTTGGAGCGGGCGAAAAATCACAAGATTCCGGCAGTAATCCTCAATTCTAAAGATTTTTCCAATAAGAATACTTACGAGTTAGAAATTGTTAAAAACCTAAAACAGTATGATGTTGGTTTAGTTTGTCTCGCCGGCTATATGCGAATTGTTGGGACTGTCTTGCTGGAGCATTATCCGTCTAAAATTGTTAATATTCACCCCTCGCTTTTGCCGTCGTTTCCAGGACTGCATGCTCAAAAACAAGCGCTGGACCATGGGGTGACGGTGACCGGCTGTACCGTCCATTTTGTCAATGAAGGATGTGATACGGGCCCTATAATAATTCAATCAGCAGTGCCGGTTAAAGAAAAAGATACGGAAGAGACGTTATCAGAAAGAATATTACAACAAGAACACCATATTTATCCGCTGGCGATTGAGTTTATTGCCAAGGGGAAGTTGAAGATTGAGGGAAGAAGGGTGAAAATTGCTTAGCCAATTTGGGATGATAAGCAATGAACTTGGTATATCACAAAATATTTATAACGTTTTATTGATAACATTGCTGATATTTTGCGGAATACTCCTTATCATTTCTCTAATTACCCGTTCAATAGGAAAGTTTATGGGGATGTTAATTTTAGCGTTTATCTCCTATTGGATTTCAAGCGGAACTCTTATCGCCGTGTTGCTCTGCGCAATTTCAGGCTTTTTTTATCTTGATAATTTGGGAGGCTTTCTTAGTGAGAAAAGCTTAGGCAAGAAAAAAAATAATTCTGATATTAAGCAGGGGCCGAATTGCTAACCAATTTCATGTTATAATTTTAGTTGCAAAAAATATCAATTAAAGAAAGGAAGTCCTGTTTATAAAATGAAAAAGAAAAAACGGCCCATAATGGCCCATAAAGTGTTAAAAGGCAAGAAGGTAAAAAAGATAAAAATAAAAAAGACAGAGACATTAAAAAAATACGCATTATTGTCGGTTTCGGATAAAAAAGGACTTGATAAACTAGCCAAAGGCTTAAAAGATCTAGGTTTTGAAATTATTTCATCGGGCGGAACAGCGAAGTTTTTACGTAAAGCCGGCGTTCGGGTTGCTGAAGTTTCCAAATTAACGAAATATCCTCACATGCTTGATGGCCGGGTCAAAACTTTACATCCCGTAATCCATGCAGCAATTTTAGCTGACCAAACTAATCCCAAACATTTGAAAGAATTAAAAAAATATCGGATCAACCCTTTCCAATTAGTGGTCTGTAATCTTTATCCCTTTGAGCATGTGATTAGCAAACAGAATTTTACCCAGGCGGAAGCTATTGAAAATATCGATATAGGCGGGCCGTGTATGGTCCGTGCGGCGGCGAAGAACCATAATAGCGTGGCGATTGTCGTCGATCCCGAAGATTACGGGCGGATACTGGAAGAATTAACGGCTAGTGGAAACATCAGTTTGGCAACCAGACAGCAACTGGCGCTTAAAGCTTTCAGCCATACTAAATATTATGATTCAGTGATTGTTAATTATTTGCAGGGTGAATTTGCTTCTAGTGAAGATTTTGCTCCCCATCAGGAAATCCATCTCGAAAAAACCCAAACACTGCGCTATGGGGAAAATCCGCACCAACGCGCCGCCCTTTACCGAGAAATTGTCAGTCAGGCCAAAAATCGCGGCGCCCAGGTAACTGACGCGAAACAATTGCATGGTAAAGAATTGTCTTTTAATAATTATGTCGATATGGACGCGGCCTGGACGCTGGTCAATTATTTTGCTGATACGACAGTGGCGATTATCAAGCATACCAATCCCTGCGGCGTGGCTAAAGGCAAAACTTTGGTTGAAGCTTATCAAAAGGCTTTTGCCTGTGATCCTGTCTCGGCTTTTGGCGGTATTATTGCCGCCAATCGTCGTTTTGATGAAGAGACAGCAGCGGCTTTGCAAGATTTGTTTGTCGAAGTGATAATTGCCCCGGCTTATACTCCCAGGGCGCTGGAAATTCTCCGGGGAAAGAAAAATCTCCGCATTATGGAAATGGGAGAGAAAGCAGTCGGTAAACCCTTTATGGGTTTAGATTATAAACGGATCAGCGGCGGGATGCTGGTGCAGGATCCTGACATTGCTCAATTAGCTGTCAATGATATCAAAACGATGACCAAACGTGAACCGAGTTTGCAGGAGATGGATGATCTCTTTTTTGCCTGGGGTGTGGCCAAACATGCCAAGTCCAACACCATTGTCCTGGTAAAAAATGGGGTGGCGATTGGTGTGGGTGTGGGACAGATGAGTCGCATCGAAGCGGCCGAGTTGGCCGTGCGCCGATCTCGAATCGATGTTAAAGGTTCTGTTTTAGCTTCAGATGCTTTCTTTCCCTTTGCTGACGTAGTAGAATTAGCGGCGAAGCATGGAATTATTGCTATCATCCAACCGGGTGGAGCAAAGCGGGATCAAGAATCAATCGCCGCGGCCAACGCGGCCGACATGACGATGGTCTTCACTGGCCGCCGGCACTTTAAGCATTGATTCAAGGAGGCAAAACGATGAGACGCAGGGCTTTAATGTTTTTGTTTATGGCGGTCACTTTAACAAGTCTGGTTGTAGCAGATGACGGTGCTGTCTCTCGCTTGCAGTCTAACATCGCTGGTTTGAGTTTAGGCTACGTGAAAGTTGGTTCCAGAGAAGTTGGTTCGCTGGCCTGGCATCCCGATTTTAAATTGGGGCCGTATGGCCTGGGGGCTGATGTCAATTTATTTCTCGGGCAGGATAAGCCAATTGGCTACGATAATCTTGTCTTGCGGTATTTAGAATATAACGATGGAAAAAAAGGCTTGCGCTATGGCGTGATAGAAAATTTAACCTGGGGGCATGGGTTACTTTTGGACAAATATTCCACGCGGGCTTATGGGACATTAGTTTTAAATAACGAGCAGTTAGCCTATTTAGGTTTCGTTGATCTTGATTCTTATGTGGTGCGGGCGTTATTGACTAAAAGAGGCTTATATGGGGTGCGGGTGGAAGAACGTATTAACCCAATGCTTCGTTTGGGGCAGACGTATATTGCTGACAATAGCGGCGTAACGCCGCTGGGGACGACGGAGAGCCAAAAAATTTCCGGTCTCGGTTTAGATGCCACAGTCCCTTTGCCCCTTAACTTTGAAGGTTTTGCCGAATATGCCCAGTTGATCGGTAAAGGGAGCGGCTATGGCGCAGGACTCTCCTGGGGCTATGACATGATGGTGGCCAACGCCTCATTTTTGGCAGAATATCGTGTGCTGGATAAAAACTTTGTCCCCGGTTATTATGGGCCGGACTATGAAACCAATCCGATTAATTTAAGTTCTGCCGAGGCGACAGGGAATGTCAAAAATGGTTATCTGGCTAAATTGGATGTTAATGCCTTGGGATTAGCTAGTCTGAAAGCAATTTATGAGAAATATAATGACAGCAACTCCGGTTCGCTCAATGCCGATTTAACGGCCAAATTACCGCAGGATGTGGAAGCCAATTACTATTATAAACAGCCAAATTTTTCTAATTTTCGTTCTCTGTCCTTTGAAGATGGGGCGATCTTAGGCGGTTCGCTTGCCTATCCGATTAATCCTTTCAGCAAGGTGGTTTTGCACTACAAAAAGGCTTATAATCCGATAACGGCTAAAGTTGAAGAATCGCAGTATTATGAGTTGCGGTTGAGTTTTTAAAAACTGATCTCTGACCTCTTCCTGGTGTTTTTTAGGAGCAAAAAGTTTATTGGAGGTGTTAATTTTGGAGAAAAAAAATGATGCATTTGCAAAGTTGATGAATAGGTTATGTCGAACTTCCAAGTATGTCGGAAAGCATGTGGCGGTAATTAAGGGGAATATTGTTGTGGCTGTTTCTAAAAGTCAGTTTGCAGTCTATAAAATGGCTAAAAAGATATATCCCAAAGAAACTCTGGGCATATATTATGTGCCAACAGCCAAGGAGGCTTTGACGGCTTTATGCAATATCCTTACGCGGAAATAAAGCCGGAAATATTTGCTCCGGTTGTGGAGCTGCAAATTTTTGGTGAAGAATGGGTTTCCTTTAATTTATTTGTTGATACTGGGGCAAGTTTTACCATTTTTCATTCTGAAACCGCACGCCTTTTAGGGATAAATTATAGGAAAGGCGCACTAGTTTTTCTCACAGTTGGCGATGGCAGGCAAATTCCTGTGTATCGACATAAGTTAAAAGTTCTGTTTTCTGGCCAGGAATTTAAGGCGATAATTGGTTTTTCTTCAAGATTAGGAGTTGGCTTTCATCTTCTCGGTCGGGAAGATTTTTTTGAGAATTTCAGAATTTGTTTTAACGATCGGGATAAAGTGCTGGAAACGACTTTTTTGGAAAGCGGAAAATAAACAATGAGTGCATCGAGAAAAAACTGCAATATAATTTTTCTCTTGGGATTGATCATAGCAGTGATTAACGGCTGCGGCCAGGTAGTGCAGGAGCAAGCGGCTGCCACAACTACAACAACGATGGCGGTAACGACAACGACTGCAGCGTCGACAACAACAACAACAACAACAACAACAACAACAACAACAACAACAACAACAACAACAACTACTACTACTACAACTACTACTACTACTCAACCTCAAGCCGCGGCGCCGAATTTTGTGTTATCTTCTGGATCTATCGAGGCCAATTCAATTTTTGTGACAATCGAAGCAACTTCCAGCAGCATATATTACACGACAGATGGCAGCACTCCGACGGCCAGTTCAAATTTGTATACTGTACCGGTTACGCTTGAATCTTCAAGGATTGTGAAAGCAATAGCCGTTAGGAACGACTATCGCACAAGCGAAGTCACAACTGCTTGGTATGATCTCTATTGGTGGCAAGCCTTGGGGAGTGGGATGGACGGAACGGTTCGTGCTTTTGCAATTGATAGTTCTGGAAATTTATATGCCGGGGGAAGTTTTACAACTGCAGGAGGATCTTCTGCCAATCGAATTGCTAAATGGAATGGATCAATTTGGTCAGCGTTAGGAAGTGGAATGTCTGGTACTGTTTGGACAACAGACTTTGATAATGTTAGCAGCACATTATATGCAGGTGGGTCATTTACTTCTGCGGGAGGAACTGCGGCAAATCGAGTTGCACAATGGAATGGAACCAGTTGGTCAGCCTTGGGTAGTGGAACAGATGGTTTTGTCTACGCTTTAGATTTCGATAATAATAGTAATTTATTATATGCTGGGGGGGATTTTGATAATGCAGGGGTGGGGGCTGTCAATAAAGTTGCGAGGTGGAACGGGACTAGTTGGTTAGCCTTAGGGAGTGGAACAACTGGGAGTAATATTTTTTCTACAAGGATAGATAGTTCTGGTAATTTATATGTCGGAGGAGACTTTACGAGCGCCGGAGGAGTTGCTGTCAATCGAATTGCCAAGTGGAATGGAACCACATGGGCATCTTTGGCAAGCGGAATGAATGGAAATGTTCTTGCTTTAGCTCTTTACGGTTCTGGTAATTTATATGCTGGAGGTTCTTTCACTTCTGCTGAAGGAAATACTGCGAATCGAATTGCCAAATGGGATGGATCAACTTGGTCAGCATTAGGAAGTGGAGTTGATGGAGTGGTTAATGCATTAGCAACTGATAGTTTCGGAAATTTATATGCTGGCGGAGAGTTCACTATTGCCGGAGGAGTTACAGTTAATCAAATTGCCAAATGGAATGGAACCACTTGGTCGGCGTTAGGAAGTGGAATGGGTGGAACAGTTAATGCATTAGCAACTGATAGTTCTGGTAATTTATATGCCGGTGGAGAGCTTGGTATTGCCGGAGGAGTTACAGTTAATCGAATTGCCAAGTGGGGGAAAAAATAAGCAACCTTGATTTTAGGAGGGAAGCATGAAGAAAATTATCAGTTTGATGTTTTGTCTCTTAATTGTTTTTGCTTTTTGTGCTGATGCTGCCCAAAAAACAGTTTTACCACCTAAGCTAAAAATAACTAAAACAAAGAATATTGTCATTCGTCCTGCTCCAGTTCCTTTAGCTGTGAAATCCAAATTAGCTCCGGTTAAAAGGCTGGTCCTTGAGGCGGGGTTTGCCGGTGGCGCCGGTTTACTTGATTTGGGATATTTATTCCCGCTGTCGGGGAAACCATTTGATCTGAAAGTGAACGGGGGGATTGGTTTTGGCAACGGATACAATCTCTGGCTTTTACAAGGGCAATTACGGCATGCTTTTAATTCTGAAAGTTTTGGCGGGATAAGTTTGGATTGGGCAAATTATTCGGAAACCGTGAGGAACCTTATTGGTCTTTCTGGCAATGTTGCCAAAGGGGGCAACTTTGGCGTTGGGATCTTTACCGGCAGGATTTTTGATAAATACAATGTCAAAATCGGTTATAGTTCTGTTTTAGGCGTGAATGTCTCTGTCGGTCTGATGTTTTAGTTGTTTTACCGTCTTATAATTTTACCAGAGGTTAAGTCAATTACTTGGGGACTTTTTTTATGCTACAATTTAAGAAAGATTATTAAAAAAGGTGGTTTTAAATGAACGCAATAGATGTTAAATACGCGAAGAAAAAATTAGGACAACTTTTGGCAGGAGTGAATGAGTCTCACGAGCCGGTTTATATAGTCGGTAAAAAATCTTCGGCTGTGATGATTAGCGAAGAAGACTGGAGCGCGATAGAAGAAACCCTCTGTTTATTGTCTATGCCTGGAATGAGACAGTCCATTATTAAAGGATTAAAGACACCTATTGAAAAATGCCTTAAAAAATTGGATTGGTAATGTATAAGATTGTTTATACCAAGCAGGCGCAAAAAGACGCCAAAAGGCTTGCTGTTTCCGGATTAAAAGAGAAGACGCAGAAGCTATTAAAATTATTGGAAGAAAACCCATTTCGCAATCCGCCTGCTTTTGAAAAATTAATGGGGGATTTAAGCGGGGCGTGTTCCCGCAGGATTAATATCCAGCATAGGCTTGTTTACCAGATTTATGAAAAATTAAAAATTATAAAGATTATTAGAATGTGGTCTCACTACGAATAGTAATCCCCACTTACCGTCTTATAATTTTACCAGTGATTAAGTTAATCACTTGGGAACTTTTCTTTAGTTTAACCCGGCCGCCAAGGACATAATCAACTGCAAGCATTTTAAGTTGCAGGGAACTAGAATTTAAAATTGGTGGTTTGCCAGCGATGTTAGCGGAAGTTGCCGCAATCGGGCCGCAAAGTTTGATTAATTGCAAAATAGTTTTATGCGCGGGAATTCTAAGCCCGACAGTTTCCAAACCGCCGGTGATTAATTTGGAGACTTTTTGGGTTTTGGGGACAATCAAAGTATAGGGTCCGGGCCACTTTTTTCTGGCAAAAGCTAAATCTTTATCATTAAAAATGCCCAATTCCTGTGCTTGCTCAATTGTGCCGATTAAAATTTGTAAAGGTTTACTTCTTGGACGTTTTTTTATTTTAAATATTCGCCTGATAGCTTGAGGCTGGTTCAAGCAAGCGCCGATGCCAAAAACGGTGTCAGTAGGAAAGGCGATAATGCCGCCGTTAAGGATAATTTTAACCGCCTGTCTGATTTTATTTTTCATTGGTGGCAATTATCGGTCAGAAACGGAAAAAAGTCAAATATACTATCAAATCAGAAAAGTTTATATTATAATGAAATGGCTATGGTTTTGCGCCTTTTTAACACCTTATCAGGAGAAAAAGAAATCTTTTTCCCGCTTAATCCGCCGCAGGTGAAAATGTATGTCTGCGGCATTACCCCTTATGATGCGACCCATCTGGGCCACGGCCGCGCGTATGTCACCTTTGACGTTGTCCGGCGCTATTTGAAGTTTTCTGGTTTTCAGGTCACCTATGTCCAAAATTTAACAGACATCGATGACAAAATAATTAAAAAATCAGAAATAAATACTAAATCAGAAAATCAAAATATAAAACAAAAATGCCGGGAAATTGTGGAAAAATACACAACGGAGTATTTTGAAGTTATGGACCAACTAAATGTTCTGCGAGCTGACCAGTATCCTAAGGCGACTGAAATGATTCCTGACATGATTAAGGTAATTCAGAGGTTGATCGAACGCGGTTGTGCCTATGTCGCTGGCAATGACGTCTATTTTTCCGTCGCTTCTTTTGCTGATTACGGAAAATTATCCAAGCGGAAAAAGAAAGACCTTTTAGCCGGGGCGCGGATGGGGATCAATGAGAGCAAGAAAGATCCGCTCGATTTTGCTCTCTGGAAAGGGGCGAAGCCGGGAGAACCGAGTTGGTCTGCGCCTTGGGGGGAAGGACGTCCGGGGTGGCACATTGAATGTTCTACCATGTCCAATAAACTGTTGGGGGAGACTTTTGATATTCACGGCGGCGGGCGCGATTTAATCTTCCCTCATCATGAAAATGAAATTGCGCAGGCTCAAGCTTATAACGGTAAGCTGTTCGTTAAATACTGGCTGCACAATGGTTTTGTCAATATTAACCAGCAGAAGATGTCAAAATCGCTGGGAAACTTTTTCACGCTCAAAGATATTTTTCGAAAATTTGCTCCGCTGGTAGTTCGTCTCTTTTTACTCCTTACTCATTATCGGAGCCCGATCAATTACAGCGACCAAGAATTGGCCAGCGCCAAGGAAGCGTATAATCGTTTGGTCCGGTTTATCGCTGACCTCGATTTCCGGCTGCAAAAAACAAACGACAGCGCGCCGCAGATTGAATTAGTCGGCTTGCAAGACGAATTACTGGAGTTTAAGAATAAATTTATCACTGCCATGGACGATGATTTCAACACGGCGGGGGCGCTGGCGGAGATTTTTAACTTGGTTCATTACTGCCGCAAAAAAATGGAGGCGGGTGAGATTGAACGAGAGTGTTTGATAGTCATGAAACAAACAGTTGAACATCTCTGCGGGATTTTAGGGTTGATGATCAAGACGGAAGCTGCTGTTTCCGACAAAATCACGCCAGAAGTCGAACGATTAATTGCTGAACGAGAAATAGCCAGAAAAGCCAAAAATTTCCAACAAGCGGATGAGATCAGACAAAAATTAACTCTTATGGGGGTTATAATCGAGGATACTCCGCAAGGGACAAGGCGGTTAAAAAATGCTTGATCCAAAATTGCTGCGCAATAATCCCGATGCCGTCAGAGCCGGCTTGAAAAACCGTAAAGCGGAGGCTTCTCTAGTCGACCGTTTTTTAACCGTCGACGAAAGTTGGCGGGAATTGACGCGGCAGGTTGATGAGCTCAAAGCTTTGCGCAATAAGGTTTCCGACCAGATTGGCGAGATGAAGAAGGGCAAACAAGATGCCGGCGAGCTGATCGCGCGGATGAAAACGCAGTCGGCGACAATAAAAGACTTGGAAGCCGCGCAGGCTAAAATTGCCGGCTCGCTTATGGCTGTCCTTTTGGAAATGCCCAATATTCCGCATCATTCAGCGCCTATCGGGGTTGATGCCCGCGATAACATTGAGGCGCTAACCTGGGGGGAAAAACGGATCTTTGATTTTAAGCCTTTGGCGCATGATGAAATTGGCTGCAAGCTGGGGATATTAGACTTTGAACAGGCCGCAAAAATTTCGGGGTCGCGCTTTGTCGTCTATCGCGGAGCGGGGGCGGCTCTGGAGCGGGCGCTCATCAATTTCATGCTCGATACCCATGTCAAGGAGCACAGTTCAACGGAAATTTTTGCTCCGGTCCTGGTTAAGCCCCAAAGCCTGATAGGCACAGGTCAATTGCCTAAATTTGAAGAAGAGTTATTTAAATTGCGCGACGATGATTTATATCTGATCCCCACGGCCGAAGTTTCTGTGACCAATCTCCACCGTGAAGAAATCTTATCAGTCGATTGTCTGCCGCTCAAATATTGCTGTTATTCGCCCTGTTTCCGTCGGGAGGCGGGCTCTTATGGCAAGGATACTAAAGGGATTATTCGCCAGCACCAATTTAATAAAGTTGAGCTGGTGCGATTTGTGGAGCCGGAGAAGTCGTACGAGGAATTGGAAAGGCTAACAGCCGACGCGGCCGCGATTTTAGAAAAATTAAATCTGCCGTATCGTGTTGTCCAGCTCTCTACCGGCGACCTGGGCTTTTCCGCGGCCAAAACTTATGACATTGAAGTCTGGTTCCCGTCGGAAAAACAATACCGTGAGATTTCCTCCTGTTCCAACTTCGAATCTTTCCAAGCCAGGCGCGCCGCAATCCGTTATCGCAAAGACCGGGAGGCAAAGCCGGAATTTGTCCACACCTTAAACGGTTCCGGTCTGGCTGTCGGCCGCTGTCTGGCGGCAATTTTAGAAAATTACCAGCAGGCTGACGGCAGTGTTCAAATACCGGAAATCTTGTGGCCATATTTGCATTGTAAGATTATAAAAGTTTAATCTGCAAGTTTTCTCCTCTTTATCCCGATAATTAGTATGCCATGGGAGATAACGTCAATATTTCCGGAATCCGAGCGGCTTTTGAGACCATCAGTTTAACTCCAGTTACGCGGGCGGGTGAAGGTAATTACCTGGAGGTCCTTAAGAGTATATTTGAAAAAGAAACTGCTAAAATGACCCCGGCGGCTGGTTTGCCGGCTGGTGTTTTTGTGGCTAATGCCGCGCCGGGACAAACATTGGCGTCTTTGAATATAGCAAACGTTTCTCCAGAATCTTCCTCTGTCTAGCTCCGGTCTTTTTATGTTATAATTTATCTGTGAGAATAGTTGTCAGCATTAAGCAGGTTCCCGATGTCACCGATGTTAAAATAGACCCCGTTACCAACACTTTAATTAGGGAAGGGGT
The DNA here is from genome assembly GCA_016219705.1 of Candidatus Saganbacteria bacterium. GTDB lineage: Bacteria > Margulisbacteria > WOR-1 > O2-12-FULL-45-9 > O2-12-FULL-45-9 > JACRKQ01. The sequence continues at coordinate 43,425 of JACRKQ010000012.1, forward strand.
CCCCTCCATTGCTAATCCTTATGATCTCCATGCGCTGGAAGAGGCGCTGAAACTCAAGGACCAATATGGAGCGAAAGTTATTGCCATCAGCATGGGGCCGCCGCAAGCCAAAGAAGTCTTGCGTAAAGCGATTTCCTTAGGCGCAGACGAAACGTTTCTTCTGACCGACCGCGGTTTTGCCGGCGCTGACACTTTAGCCACCAGTTACGTTTTATCAGAAGCGATCCGTAAGCTTAACCCCGATCTGGTCTTGTGCGGCAAACAGGCGATTGACGGCGATACAGCCCAGGTTGGTCCGGGTATCGCTACCCGCCTTGGATTTTCCCAACTGACCTATGTCGCCAAAATTCGTGAATTAAATTTAGCGGCAAAAACAATTATCGTGGAACGCAAACTTGAAGAGGGAATAGAGGTCGTCTCGTCTCCCCTCCCTGCCTTATTAACCATCCTTAAAGAAGCGAACCAAATTCGTTATGCCACGCTGCCGAATTTAATGTCAGCGGTCAACTGTGAGCCGCCAGTTTGGGATAAAAACGCCCTCTCTCTTGATCCCGGTTTATTGGGGCTTAAAGGTTCGCCAACCCAGGTCGTAAAAATTTTTAGTCCGCCTTTGCGCACAGCTGGAAAATTTATTCCTCCGACAGAAGCAGCCCTCTCCTCCATGATCGATAGTGTCTTGCCTTTAGTTAAAGGCGAGCCGGTGAAGTGCGATGTTTGATATAAAAGAATATTCCGGAGTCGCGGTTTTCATCGAACAATTCCAGGGCAAGATCGCGCTGGTTTCGCTGGAGCTTTTAGGCGCGGGACGGATCCTGGCGGACAAATTAAAAGTTCCCCTGGCGGCGTTTTTAATCGGCAGTCAGGTTTCTGATCTGGCGGCCGAAATTATCCAATCCGGCGCGGACATTGTCTATGTCGTCGATAAATCCACGCTCAAAGATTATCGCACGGCCAGCTATCGCCAGGCGGTCGAAAAATTAGTCTTAAAATATAAGCCGGAAATTTTGCTGCTGGGGGCGACGACGATGGGGCGGGATTTAGGCGGCGCGGTGGCAACTTCTTTAGGCACTGGGCTGACGGCCGATTGCACGGAACTTGATATCGATGAAGCGGCGCGGGCTTTGAAGCAGACCCGCCCCGCTTTTGGCGGCAACATTATGGCGACGATTATGACGAAACGGAATCGGCCGCAGATGGCGACAGTGAGGCCTCGGGTGATGGCCGCCCGGCCAAAGGATCCGGCCAGGCAAGGAAAAATTATCCAGGAAGAAGTGCTGGATATTGACGAAAAAGTTAAGGTTTTGGATTTCATCTGTCAGATTAAAAGCGAAGCGCCGATCGAAGATGCCGAGATCATTGTTTCCGGCGGACGGGGGATGGGGGGAGCGAAAAATTTTTCCCTCCTCAAAGAACTGGCTGATATTTTAGGCGGGGTGGTCGCCTCCTCGCGTAAAGCGGTTGATGCCGGTTGGGTGCCGGCTAGCTGGCAGATCGGGCAGACGGGGAAAACCGTGCGCCCCAAAATCTATTTTGCCTGTGGTATCTCGGGGGCGGTCCAGCATTTAGTGGGAATGCAGGGATCCGACGTGATCATCGCGATCAACCAGGATAAAGAAGCGCCGATTTTTAAAGTCGCCACTTATCCAATTGTGGGGGATGTTCTGCAAGTGGTTCCGTTATTAACAAAATTATTTAGGGAGAGACAGTCATAGATAACCATTTTGACGTTATTATTGTCGGCGCGGGGCCGGCGGGGACTTCAACCGCGATTGTCCTGGCGGAAAAAGGACTCAAAGTTGCCCTGGTTGAGCGGGCCGAATTTCCCGGCGGCAAAAATGTTATGGGCGGCCAAATTTACAGCCACTCCCTGGCCGCGATCGTCCCGGAATTTTGGAAAGAGGCGCCGCTGGAACGGCCAATTGTCGAAAAACGGATCTGGTTTTTGACCAAAGATTCAAAAGTCTCGCTTTCCCATAAGAACCCGGCTTTTGGCGCTCCGCCATTCAATAGCTTTACGGTTCTGCGGGCGAAATTTGATAAATGGTTTGTGCAAAAAGCGGTCCAAAAGGGAGCTTTTTACATCCCAGAGACGTTAGTGGAAGATGTAATTCGGGAGGGAAAAGGGAAAATCATCGGTGTAAAAACCGGCCGGACACAGGGAGAATTATTCGCCCCGGTGGTAGTGGCGGCTGATGGGGTAAATTCCTTATTATCAAAAAACGCTTCCTTGCATGCTGAAATTTCCCCGCAAAATGTCGCCCTGGCGGTCAAAGAAATTATCGCCATGCCCAAAGAGCGGATCCAGGACCTTTTTGATCTTTCGGGCGACCAGGGATTAACGATTGAGATAATGGGCGAGATTACCCGCGGGATGGTGGGAGTCGGTTTCATTTATACGAACTTGACGACGGTCTCTGTCGGTTTAGGTTGTATCTTATCCGATTGGGTAAACTATAAGATCAGTCCGTATGATTTAATCGAAGAGATGAAAAATCATCCGGTGGTCAAGCCGCTCCTCTCCGGTGGGAAAATCAGGGAATATTTAGCCCATCTCATTCCGGAAGGCGGGTATAACGCGATCCCGCCTCTTTATGCTGATGGCCTGCTGGTTGTGGGAGATGCCGCGATGATGGTTAACGGTCTGCATCAAGAAGGATCAAATCTGGCGATGACTTCCGGGCGGCTGGCGGCGGAGACGATTATCGAAGCGCACAAGTCGGGTGATTTTTCCGCAGGGAGACTGTCCCGCTATAAAAAATTACTGGAAGAAAGTTATGTCATGAAAGACCTCAAAAAATATCGCAACAGTTATCCGTATCTGGAAGGCAATCGCCAGCTTTTTACTATCTATCCCCAAATCATTAACGATGCGGCGACAGAAATTATCAGAGTCGATGGTGTGCCAAAACTGGTCAAGCAGGCAAAAATTATAAGCGCTACTTTTAAGAAGCGCAACTTATGGGGATTGGCCAAAGATGCCTTTTCCGCCTGGAGGGCTTTTCGATGAATTTAGAAGATAAACTATTCCTTGATCGTTATGTAGTCGATGAGATCCCGCATTTAAGGATTATCAATCTTGATAAATGCGCGATTTGTAAAAAACAGCAATGCCTTTACACCTGCCCGGCGCAGTGTTACAAGCTGGAAGAGGGACGGGTCGTTGTTTCTTACGAAGGCTGTTTGGAATGCGGAACCTGCCGGATCATTTGCGACGAATATAAAAATATCGAGTGGAAATATCCCCGAGGAGGCTTTGGTATCTGTTATAAGTACGGCTAATGTAAAATGCCACTCTACGATTATAAATGTGAAAAATGCGGGCACATCTTTGAGGTGATGCAAAAGATCACCGCAGAGCCGCTAAAGTTTTGCCCTGAATGCAAAGGGCCGATCAAGCGTTTAATATCCGCAGTGGGGATCATTTTTAAGGGATCAGGATTTCATGTGACTGATTATGCGAACAAGGCTCCAGAAAAGAAGAGTGCCGGAAAACCAGGGGAAAGCGAAAAAACAGATAAACCAGCAACCGAGACAAAAACCGAAACCAAACCGGAGACTAAACCTTCAACGACCAAAAATTCTTAATTAATGCTTGTGTTATCGTATCACGATTGATAACAGTTTTATTTACCTTAGTTATTGGTTGAATGTCTAGCAAAGAATTAGTGATAAAAACTTCATCAGCTTGCAAAAGTTCCCTAACTTTAAATTTATTTTCAATTACTTTATGGCCCAAACGTCTGGCCAACTTAATAACATAGGCTCGAATGACGCCGGGGAGAATTGGCAGGGGGGTGGGCGGGGTGATGATTGCGCCGCGCTTAACGATAAAAATGTTGCTTTTTGTTCCTTCAGTTACAAAACCATCAGAAGCAACTTGAATTACTTCTCCGGCATCGGACAGAGCTCCTTCAGTCCCAATTAACTGATTGTTCAGATAATTTAACGTCTTTAAACGACTAGTCGGCAATTCTGGCTTTATCCAGCGGCTAATAACAATTTTATTCTTGTTTCTTCCTGATTTCGGTAATGGACGAACAAAGATAATAAGGCTTGGCCTTTCAGCTCCGCGGGTGATAATTATTTTGATGTAGGCATTGGGTAGGCGGCTTTGGGTTATCAGCTGATCAACAATTATTTTCAAAGCGTCAATTTTAACCGGCGGTTTAATTTTTAGTATTTTTAATCCATGCCAAAGCCTGTGAAGATGCTCTGGCAGGAGAAAAGGTTTTCCGTCAAAGGTTCGCAAGCTTTCAAAACAGCCGTCACCGTAGAGAAATCCTCGGTCGAGGATTGAGATTTTAGCGTCTGCCAGGGTAGAAATTTTTCCGTTAACGTATGCTAGCTCTTTCATGCTGTTTGATTATTGATCAATTCTATTATTTTCTCTTCTCCAAGCTCTTTTAGGCCTTTGTTTATTTTATCCTGCCATTTTTTGGGGATAGAGAAAAAAGCCTTTCGAAGTTCGATTTCTTCTTTTTTTTCAATAAGAGCTTCAATAACGTTTATGGCAGCGGCAAAATCCTTTTCTTTCTTTTCAGAATTTCTTCTTCTTTGGGCAATAATCAGTTTATGAAGTGCGAAATTTGCCGGATGGGGCAAAGTAACAGTTATGTTGTCGATAATCACCTTGATGGTCTTCATCGTTAAAAAATTTAAAAATCTTAAAGCAGTAGCATTAACACCTAAATTTGGGAAAGGAATCGGCTCATCAAAACCCTTCCCTTTTTCGATAACCAGAAATTCAACAATCAAATCAGGATGCTGAAGTATAATATAACCTTTTGATCCTTTAAAACCTAAGACAAAACCGAGACTTTTTAGCAATGAAGGAATATCAGCCTTATATTTAAAGCTTGAAGGATTTGGCAATAAAAAATCTAAATCCCTTGTTTTAATAGTTGATTGAAATTCAATGCCGGAGAAATATTGTTTATAAAAAGGCAAACACCAACTGCCAATGAGAATAATCTTATCAAGCAATTTACGCTTTGCAAACTGTTTTAAGACATTAAAGCAAAGATCAGACTGACTCTTTTCCACGTAAAGTACTCCTGAGAAATCTGATTTGTTTCTTCACTTGGGATAATAATTTTCTGTATTTTGCGCGATATGCTTTAGCCTGATTGTATTTATCGAGCGCTTCTGTTGATACCTTTCCTTTATAAATAGATTTTACTTTGCCTTTTTCTCTCAAAATCAAATAGAAATAAAAGCGTCCTCTCCTCTGCTTTTTTACCAGACTCCCCTTTGGCAGGTTTGCTAATTCTCTTTCATAACTTTTTTTCATTCTTTCTGAATTTTCCAACTCTTCTTTTAAGACCCCTTTAATTACTCCCATTATTACACCCCAAATATTGTTGCCATACAATCATTGTTTTATTATATTTTGTATGACAACAGATGTCAAAAGTTGCCATACAAAAGTGTTTAAATGGCAGATTGTATGACAACAGCTCTTTCATGTGATTTGATTATTTTTTATGCAATCCATAGTTGAAATTGAGGATATGCGTTTTTATCATAAAAATCTAAATCTTTTAAAAGTAAGCAGGAGCAATTTTCATCTTTAATTAATGTTTATCCCCATTCCCAAATTCACAAAATAAGGCAATAGGCCTCCTTTAATGTCGTAGAAAAATTTGTCGCTGAAGAACTCAAACATTATTCCCACAGTGGGGAAAGCGCCAGCAATATTCCCTAAGAACCATGAGGCGCGGAAATTATCACTGAGGGCATTTGATTTAGCGACTTCTGAGTGTATGTTGCCGTAAAGTCTTAGCCCCACTTGATCATTTAGCCAATATCTAGTTTCAACTCCGTATATCAAAAATGATGCTGAGATTCCCAGCTGGAACTGCGGAGATTTGTTTTTTTGTTTCCTTCTAAATTATCTTCTGCGGTTACAACATTGCAAATTAGGACCATTAATAAAAAGACGAAAAAACTTTGTTTTAACATCGTTTTCAACCCCCCTCATTGTATTAATCATGATTTTTAGTAAACAGCGGATTCCGAGCCTAAGAGGCTCGGCTACGCGGAGAGATTAACCGTTCATCTCTGTCATATTCCCAACGCCTCCAACATGGCTTGAGCTTTATGCTCGGTTTCCCAAAATTCTCTTTCTGGATCGGAATCGGCGACGATACCAGCGCCAGCTTGAACATAAGCCTGTTGGTCTTTAATCACTATTGTACGTATGGCAATATTTAAGTCAAGATGATCTGGTCCGATATAGCCGATGGAACCGGTATAGATACCGCGTTTGACCGGTTCGAGTTCTTCAATAATTTCCATCGCGCGGACTTTGGGACAGCCGGTAATCGTGCCGCCAGGAAAAGTCGCTCTAATCACATCGGCGGCAGTTTTTTTTGCTAGCAATTGGCCCTGCACATTAGAAACGATATGCTGGACGTGGGAATATTTTTCAATGACCATCATTTCATCAACTTTGACCGAGCCAGGCCGGCAAACTTTACCAAGATCATTTCTCGCCAGATCGACCAGCATAATATGTTCAGCCCGCTCTTTAGGGTCGAGCAACAATTCTTGCGGCGGGCAATTAATCGGGCGGGTGCCGGCGATGGGGCGCATCTCCACCCAACCATTTTCCAATTTAACCAGCCGTTCAGGAGAACAACTAACCAGTTTAATCTCGCCAAAATCAAAGAAGGAGGCGAAAGGGGAGGGATTTATTTGACGCAAACGGCTGTAAACGGTTAGCGGATCAGCTGGTAAATCAACTTGAAAGCGTTGCGAGAGATTGACCTGATAAATATCGCCGGCGCGGATATACTCTTTGGCGCGACGGACCATGGTCATGAATTGATGTTTTGTTAAATTTGAATTAATTTTATTATGGTTATTAATTTTTTTTGCAATCGGCTTGATTGTCCCGCAACTTAATCGATCTAATATTGCCTGCGGGTTATCAGCGGTAATGGTTAACTCTTGGCGTTGACGATCAAAGACCAGGAGTTTGCCTGGCACAATCATCATTATTTTGGAGAGTTTTAGATCGTCATCGGCGAAGTGAGGGAGCTTTTCAATCTCCCAGCCGAGATCGTAGCTTAAATAACCAAAGGCTAGAGGAGAAAGTCTGTTGTTCCAAAGGTTTTGGGAGTCAGTGATGATTTTAACCGGATCCAGACCGATAAAAGAATAGCGAGTTAATAGTCCCAAGGTTGGGGGACTTTCGAGGAGAAAAGAACCAAATCCGTTATAGAGAATCTGGAAGGCTTGCCAGGGAGAGATTTCTGTCTTGACTGTTAATTTAGAGTTGTAAGAAGTTAGCAAGCAATTGTTTCCCTGCTTCGCTCAATATCGATTCCGGGTGGAATTGGACGCCTTCCACGATAAATTCTTTGTGCCGCAGGCCCATGATTTCGTCTTTATCCGTCCAGGCGCTGATCTCCAGACGGTCTGGCAGCGTTTCTCTTTCCACCAGTAGAGAATGATAACGGGTGGCGGTGAAAGGGTTCGGCAGTCCTTTGAAAATTGTTTTCCCATCATGATGAATGGCCGACGTTTTCCCATGCATTAAGAGAGGCGCCAGAATCACCTTGCCGCCAAAAGCTTCGCCAATAGCCTGATGCCCCAGGCAAACGCCCAGAATGGGAATTTTTCCGGCAAAATGGCGGATGACTTCCAGCGAAACGCCCGCGTTCTTGGGTATTCCGGGCCCAGGAGAAATGACAATCTTTTTGGGCGCAAGTTTTTCGATCTCTGCAACCGTGATTTTATCATTGCGGAAGACCTGCAATTCTTGCCCTAATTCCCCCAAATATTGGACGAGATTGTAGGTAAATGAGTCGTAATTATCGATCATCAAAAGCATGCTATAATTATAACATAAATTATGAAAGCAAAAATCATCACCCCACAGGAGAGGGGGAGCTGGAACGATTTTGTGGCCGCCGCCCCTTATTCCCCCGTTCTCCAGTCGTATGAATGGGGGGAATTGAAAGCGCGTTTCGGTTGGCAGCCTATTCGGCTGGCGCTGGAGAATGAAGGCAAGATTGTGGCCGCTATTTCTATCCTGAAACGCGAAATTCCTTATCTTCGCCATTCATTATTCTATGCTCCCCGTGGCCCGGTTGTTAATTTATTTGATCGAGAATTGACTGAAGATCTGCTTGAAGCAGTGGAACATGAAGCGGAAAAACAACATGCCCTCTCTCTAAAAATTGACCCGGAATTGCCGGATATTCCGGCCAAGCAATCGGAAAACTTTGCTTTGTTAAATAAATTAGGTTTTGTTAAATCACTAAAACAGGTCCAACCCCGGGCGACATTTCTCCTCGACCTGACACCTGATTCAGACGCCCTGCTAAAAAATTTTGAACCGAAGACACGGTACAACATCAAGCTTGCCCAAAAAAAAGGGGTTGTTGTCAAAGAAGATGTCAGCGAAGAAGGGATCAAAAATTTTTATGATCTTTATCAGGAGACCTCTGTTCGGGATAGATTTATGATCCATCCGCTAAAATATTATCAGGCGATCAGGCAAATTATGTTTGAGAACGGCTTGGGGAGCAATTTTATCGCTTATTACAACGGCCAGCCGGTAGCGTCGGTTATTGTTTTTAATTTTGGCTCGCGTCTCTGGTATATGTATGGGGCGTCGGGCGCTTTGCACCGCAATGTCATGCCCAATCATCTTCTGCATTGGCAGATTATCCAGTGGGCCAAGGAGAGGAATTTGAAAACGTATGATCTGTGGGGAATCCCTGCCGATCCGCGCGAAGGGCACCCACTTTTTGGCGTTTATCGTTTTAAGCAGGGTTTTAACGGCAACGCTGTGAAATTTATCGGCGCATATGATTTTCCTTACAGCCCGCTCTTTTACCACGCAGTTGAGTGGGGGGCGCTGTGGTGGAAAAATCTCAATAGCTTGATGCGGAAAGGCAAGATCGAGGACTCTCTGGGAGAATGACAAATGCCAAATGACAAATTTCAAATAAATCGAAGAAATGACAAAAAGGGAAATTTCTTTGATTTGAATTTTCCCCGATTAATTTGGGTTTTGTCATTAGGATTTTGAATTTACGATGAAGCATAACCGAATCGTTTATGATTCTCGCCAAGTTCAGCCCGGTGACACCTTCGTCGCTATTCCTGGCTATAAGGTTGATGGGGCAAATTATATTCCGCAGGCGCTTGAGCGCGGGGCCAAAGTTATTGTTACCGAAAGAGATGATGTAAAAGTTCCAGAAGGAGTCGACTTGCAAAGAGTTCCTTCGGCTCGCCAGGCACTGGCCTTCTTAGCCAAGAAATATTATAACCATCCAACCAGCAAATTAACTTTAATTGGCCTTACCGGGACCAATGGAAAAACGACGACAGCTTACTTAATAGAATCTATATTACGCCAAGCGGGTTATAAAGTCGGCTTGATTGGGACAATCGGCGCCAAAATTGACGGCCAAACAATCGAATCAGCCTTAACGACTCCGGAATCGTTGGAACTGCAGCAATTGTTAGCGCAAATGGTTGAGGCCAAAGTAACACATGCGGTGCTGGAAGTCTCGTCGCATGCTTTAGCCTTGGACCGCATGGCCGGTTGCGAATTTGATATCGCAATTTTTACTAATTTAACCCACGATCATCTCGATTTTCACAAGACAAAAGAAGAATATTTAAATGTCAAAAAGAAACTTTTTACGATGTTAAAACCGGATGGAATCGCCATCATTAACGTTGATGATCCTGCCAGCAATCAACTGATTGAAGCGGTGCGAGGCGAAGTTATTACGTACGGAATTAGCCAAGCTAAACATGAATTACGCAGTACCAAACAGAATGAGTTTGATATAGTTATTTCTGATATAGCGATCAGGGAAAAAGAGATGACGGTAAAGATTAATGGGTTGGAGCTGCGGACGCCATTAATTGGACTGCATAATGTTTACAATATTGCAGCGGCCTATCAATGCGGTTTGTGCCTGCATATTCCCCAAGCGACGATTAAAAAAGGGATCGAGTTATTAAAAAATGTTCCGGGGAGAGTTGAGCGAGTCGAAGCGGGCCAGCCATTTTCTGTAATTGTTGATTTTGCTCATTCGCCAGACGCGTTAGAAAAATTAATTGAAACTTATCGGCCGTTAACAACAGGGAAAATTATTTTAGTCTTTGGATGTCCAGGAGAACGAGACAAGGAAAAACGACCGATTATGGGAGAGCTGGCGGCTCGATTAGCAGATTATCTGATAATAACTACTGATGATCCCCATGGGGAAAATCCTGAGGAGATAGTTGAAGAGATCGTGGCGGGATTTTCCAATGTCCAATATCTAAAAATTGTTGACCGCAAAGCGGCTATCACCAAAGCTTTACAGCTGGCGCAAAAAGACGACACGGTCCTCATTGCCGGTCGCGGGCATGAACAATACCAGGACTTTGCGGGAAAGAAAGTTTATTTGGATGATAGGAAAGTGGTTGAGGAAATTTTGAAACATTAAACTGGTTACAATAGCACAATTGTATTGTCAAGCTGATTTGCGAGCTCAACCTATGGTTGCAAAAATGGCAGTCCCTTAGTCCCTAAACCGGTATCTCAGTATCTCCGGATCCGACTCGTCAATCGCGATCATTTTATAAGGGAAAAAGACATTAGTGTCGGTTTCGCGGATATTCAGGTCGGTTAGCCTGACCTCCAGATGGACATCGGCCGGAATGATCCTGATCTCATAATGGTTACTCCCCGACATCGGCTGGGACCAATTCTCAATAATTCGGCTGATCGTCTGCCTTTTGCCGGAAAATTCTTCTCCGAATTCCGTCAGGATCGCCAGCAGCGGTTTACCCAGCCGGGCCTCCTTTAACAAATTAATACACCCCAGCATCCCGAGATGCTGGCCTAAAAGCTTTCCTTCCTCTTTTTCCACCGAACCGATGTTGAGGAGCAAAACCGAGACATCCTTGTAAAGACGCCCTATCCCAACTTCGTAGCGACTGTCGCCGGTAATGCCAATTTTAATAAATCCGTCATTTTTTGTGTCAGGGATCAGCGTGTTGATGATGACGCCGACGGCCGATTCCTGGTTGGTCCACCGTTCTGTATGATGGGCAGGATTGACCAAAAGAGTAAAACCGTGTTTGTCTAATAATGAAACACCTTCCATTTCTTTAATCTCGGCGCCGGGGACCAGCAGCTTAAAATTTATTTCCCGGTTGCCAAAAAGGTCAGTGGCCGAAAGAAGTCCGTGAAATTTCAGGAGGACTCCGGCGGAGCCAAAGACATCGATTACTTTGGTTTTCTTTTGTTCATTATGATCGTTATATTTTGCCAGCAGTGATAGTATTCCTTCCATCGACTCGGTATGGTCGTCATGGTCGTGGGTGATGATGATGGCGTCGATATCGGCGATGCCCAGTCCCAAGTCGCGGAAAATCGCAAAAAAATCATAACCAGGATCAATGGCAATCCCCTTTGTCTGTCCCTGACGATTTTTCAGCGTCAGAAAATAGCCCCCACCTTGTGATATTCCCTGGGAGAAGAGGGGCGTGGCAGAATTCCATTTATGGATTGTGCGCAGCATGTTTGGTCCCATGGCCCGGTCAAGCGCCCTAGGGATATTAAGATCATGGAGCAGTTTATCTTGATTTTTGTGGATGATATCGCGCGTCGGGAAAATCGTCTCTTCCATATAAGCAATTGCCCGCACCGCGGCGCTGTTGACCTTCTTTACCTGCAGGTCGTGCTGGCGGGAGAGTTTAAAATCGTGGTAAGCCTCCTGGAAACGTCCCTGGAGAAAATGAGTAATACCCAGCAGATAAGCGGCCAGTCCGACGTCACCGTGTTCTTTCTGCGTCTTGCGAAATAATTCCTCGTAAATCTTTTCCGCTTCACTGTAAAGATTATCGTCGATACAGAGATAACCGATCAGGTTCCATAGCTCAAGCTCGCGGACCGGCAAACTATTAAGGGTCAACAGGATGTCACGGAAGTTCTGGCGGAGCCATTCCCCGCGGTTGTGAAAATTTAAATGGAGAAGGGCGCCCCAGGTATTTGGGCGTTTGGTATCCAAAAGAGACTGATACATTAACTAAAATTTCCAGCTGGAGGAAATCATCTGGGTGCGGCCATAAGCGCCGCCGAGATAGGCGTAGTCGATGATCATCTGGCCGATGCCGAAGCTGATACCGACAGTCTTGTTCGATTTTGCCTGCTCGGTGTCGGAGAGGCCGGCCCGGAGAGCGATGCCGTAAGCAGGTTTGACTTCCACTCCGTAATGCATGGTCGGCTCTTTACTGTTTTGCCCCAGAAGATTGTGCACATCAGCGGCGAGAGTTAATTCCTGGAGTGGTTTGATGGCTATCCCGCCATTGATCGTCATTTCGTAGCGGGCGGTTGTATGATTGTCGAATTTAATGTCGGTCGTCAATAGTTCTTTCGCGGCCAGGCCGAACATTAATTTGTCGGAGAAACGGAGCAGGCCGCCGATGTCGAAGCTGGCGCCCAGACCTTTGGCATTCAAACTGGTTAGAGTCACATCATAGATATTAAAGTTGCCGCCGATAGCAGCTATTTCCCCCCAGCCGGAGGCCAAAGACAAGGTGTACCAGTTGCTGTTTTGCTTAAGATTGGAATTCTTGTCAGACATAACAGTTAAGCCGAGAGCGAATTGCGCTTTGCCGGCCGGCGTTAGCTCCTCATCATCATAATCATGACGGTTGTCCCAATAATTAGGTCGGTAATAATCAGCCTGATACCAATAAGGATGATAATAATAGTGGCGATGACTGCTTTTAACCGCCGCTTCCAGGGCGGTTTTAGCCGCGGATTTAGCGACAAAAATTGTCCCTTTGCCGAGTTCCTTTATTCCCTCCTTGATCATTTTCCGACGGGAGACAGGCTCTCTCTGCGGCTCTTGCCCTTCAGCGATCTGTTTTTCTTCTTCTTCTTTTACCGTTTCTTCCAGTGATTCTTCCTTGCTCACTTTCTTCCCTGGGCGCCCCCAATTTTTTTTGACAATTCCCCGGTCGGCTAGATATTTAGCCCCTTCCATGGCAAATAAAGAGGCGGCGCCGATGCCAAAAATCCAGGTAAAGGGGTCCATGCCGATTTCGAAACAAGCCTTGAGAGCGGCAACATTATCGCCGATCTGGTTGTTACGGTTTGTCAATTGATAGCTGCCGGACAGGTCGATGCCGGGATTGATGGCGAAACCGGCCGGATTCCAGTAAGCGGCGAAGGCATCGTCAGCAATAGCGGTAAAAGCGCTCCCCATCCCCATGGCGCGCGGGGCATAGATGGCGAAAGCAGGTTGAGAAGAATAATTAACAATTAACAATGACGCAATTAACAACAAGGAAACAATAATTTTCTTCATTAATCTGCATTTTAACAAAATCATCTTGTCAATACAAGCCGATGATGATAGAATTTATCACTATGAATATTTTTGACCGTGTTAAAGAATTGCTTATAAATCCCCGGATAACCTGGGAGACGATTAAAGGCGAAGAGATCGAGATCAAAACATTTTTCATCAATTACGCCGCGCCGCTCGCCTTAATCCCGACTATCTGCGGCTTGATCGGCATTTCATTATTAGACGTCCGTTTTCCGGCGGGTAATGTCGCCCGGGCGCCGTTTTTTCAGGCGTTAATCGGCGGGATACTCGGATATGTTGTTAATTTAGCGGCGGTCTATGCCGGAGCCTGGGCCGTAAAATTTCTGGCGCCGATGTTCAACGCTAAATCCGATCTTAAAGAAGCGGTTAAAGTTGTCGGTTATTCTATGACCCCGGCCTGGCTGGTGGGGTTTTTCTCTCTGGTCCCAGGGTTATCAATCCTCTCTATCCTGGCCTTGTATTCAATTTATCTTTTAAGTCTTGGGGTGCAAATTATCTTGGAAACTCCGGCGGATAAAGTTATTTGGTTCACGCTCTCTATTTTATTGTCCGGAATCATAATCAGTTTTATCTCTTCGATCATCATGATCAATCTCGTTTATGGTCCAATGTTTGTCCGGATGATGGCGCTGTAATTCAGTCAATCACTTTATTCAACGGATACTCGACAATGCCTCTGGCTCCCGCTTTTTTCAATTGAGGAATCAACTCCCGCACGGTGCTTTCATCAACCACGGTGTCGACGTCAACCCAGGCGGAATTGGAGAGCTCGGCGATGGTGGGGGTCTGCAGCGCCGGCAAAAGCTTAATAATCGACGAAAGGCGAGTTTTGATGACATTCATCTTCAGGCCGACTTTTGTTTCGGCGACCAGCGCCCCCTGGAGCAGCAATATTAAATTTTGCAATTTTTCATTTTTCCAGGGATTAGCTAAACAAGCCGGGTTGGCGATAACCACGGTATTTGATTCTACGACAGTGTCAATTATTTTCAATTTATTGGCGTGCAGTGATGAACCAGTTTCTGTCAATTCCACAATCGCGTCGGCCAGTTCCGGCGGCTTGGCCTCGGTTGCTCCCCAGGAAAATTCAACGGCGGCGTTGATTTTATTGTCCTTTAAATATTTTCGAGTAACGTTAACTAATTCAGTGGCGATTCTTTTTCCTTTGAGATCTTTAACGGTCTTAAATTTAGAATTTTCCGGCACCGCCAGGACCCAGCGGACTTTGCGCAAGCCCTGTTTGGCGTAGACCAGGTCGGCCACTTTTTTCACTTTGCAGCCGGATTCTACCACCCAGTCGTTGCCGGTCAGGCCGCAGTCAATGACCCCGCTTTCCACGTAACGGGCCATTTCTTGCGCCCGGCTCAACATGATTTCCAGTTCTGGATCATCGACACTGGGATAATAAGAGCGGGAGGACGATTTGATCGACCAGCCGGCTTTCTTGAATAGCTCAAAAGTCGATTCTTGCAGTGAACCTTTAGGGAGTCCCAGCTTTAATGTTGCGGGCATGACGGCATCTCCTTTGATTCTTTGATGATTTGAGTTTCGGCCGAGCCAGCGGAAATAACATCAATTTTAAAGATTTCCAGTTTATACTTTGGCTCGACCGGCTTGGGGGCGGAACCCATGGCCTGGACTGACGCCAAGGACAACGCTAAAATACTAAATACTAATATCGAAATTCTAAACAAATAATAATTACCAAAATTCGAATGATTTAAACGTTTTAATGTTTTGAATTTATAGTTTCTGATTTGTTTAGAGTTTAGAATTTCGGATTTCGTATTTTTCATTTCTCTTTCACCTCATTCCTTTCATCGACTAGAATTATTTTAGGTTTAAAGGTTTTAGCCTCTTTTTCATCAACTTGAGCGTAAGAGATGATAATAACTTTATCGCCTTTTTTGCCAAGTTTGGCGGCTGGTCCGCGCAGGGAAATCTCGCCTTTAATCCCTTCGATCACGTAAGTTTCAAAGCGGCTGGAATTGTTAAAATTGAGAACCTGGACCTTTTCGCCAGCCAGGAGGTCGGCTGCTTTCATTAATTCCTTATCAATGGCAATACTCCCCTCATAATAAAGGTGGGTATCAGAGATTTTGACCATATGGATCTTAGATTTCAGCATGGTTAGGAGCATGCTTTAATTATAGCGTGAAAACAGCTATAATGTAAACCCCTTATGCCAATAAAAGTCATCGGTTTAGCCTTAGCTTTAACATTGGCTGCGTCGGCGCCAATGGTGCGGGCGGAGACAGTGGAAGCGGTAAAAAAGGCTAATGTATGGCAGGAAATAGATATAACTTTTTGGCAAACCATGCCTTTTGCTATTTTTTGGACCCATTTAGCGGAGCGTCAAATTTCTAATATGATTGTGCCTGGTGCTGCAACTCGCTGGGAGATCATTCTTCCCATCTCGGCTGTCATTGCGCTGGGGAATGCTTGGGTGCATAATCGAAGACTTTAAGTTGCCTGTCGTATGTAACCGATAGTGCCTTCTAAATAGCGAACTTTTATAGGTTTTGCCGAGTCAAATTCAATCTTGCCGCAAATAATTGAGACTCTGGGCGCATGAACTCTGCTGTCGGGAAACATCATGCCGATAGCGTTGGCTACATTAACGATCTTTTCTTCGCCGGCGCCAGTCCCGCAGCTATCGAGAACGATATCGCTGCCGGGGATTA
>JACRKQ010000087.1 GCA_016219705.1 Candidatus Saganbacteria bacterium
GATATTACGATCGAGAAGAAGCGCTTTGTGGCGCCCTATTTAAAACCTTTGGAAACATTCAGAAGAACCCGGAATTGATTAAGGGATTGCTTGTTCCTTTTTTGTAAACATAATGTCTATTTAATTATGCGCACCTATATATCTAGATCGAAAAGCTAACATTCAACAGAAAGTGCGAGATTTTGAACAACATGGAAATAATTGGCTCGAACCTATGCGGGCGGTTATAAATTCCTCATGCCAAGCCAAAAAGTTGGCCCATGCAGATAATCCTAATGATATTTATACATTTCTGAAAAATATCGGCTCGAACTTTATTTTGAAAGATAAAAAATTCCAATTTGAAGGGAAAATCGGCTGGCGGCCGCTGCTGAAAAACGGCCCTTTTAAGGGTTGGCTGACCGAATTGGGGTCGAACCAGCAGGGGTGACTTCAGCCAGACTACTGGAAATCATTCAAAGTTTAGTTAAAACCTCGAAACTTCCGGGCAAAACGAAAAAGAGAATATTGTTGAAAAGACACATCAAAAATATTATTTATTCAAAAGAGACAATCGAAATCAATCTTTTGTATTCCGCCAATGACAAGGAATTGCCGCCAGCGGCGTCTTCTACTGCGGCATTTTTTTGAACGGCGGCAAAAAAATGCCGCAGTAGTGTCCCTTGGGCGGACGGAGCCGATAATCAGAAAAAAACGAAGGTTCGATCTGAAAATATGGTGGGCCCAGGTGGACTCGAACCACCGACCTTACGCTTATCAGGCGTACGCTCTAACCAACTGAGCTATGAGCCCATACTAACCTATAACCAATAACTTATAACAGTGAAAAACTGTCAGGAATTATTATTTTATCAGTAAAATGACGATTGTTCAAGGCGATTGGCTGTAAGTGTTCAGATTTATTGAAAAAACCTCAACCCTTGAACAATAGAAAAAAACTCAAATTTTCATTAATTTACTTTATCACTTATCCATCTGCCAAAATTGGTTTCTTTAAGTTTATTGCTATGCAAGAGGATTTGTAAAAAGCTGTAGGGCGAAAGATCGATCTTTTAACTCCGGAAGCTTTGAGCCCATTTTTCAAAAATCAGGTATTGGCAACCGCTGAAATTATATATGAAAGATGATCTGGTTTATCTCAAACATATTTTGGTGTCAATAAGAAAATTGTTTGGGAAACCTGTGTTTCTGATTTAAAAGAATTACGTCCGTTGATTGCCGCTATCGTTGGGTAATCCCGCCAGCTGACCACAGGCGGCCGAAATTTCCTGGCCGAGGCTTTGGCGAACGGTAGTGTTCAACCCATTATTCTTTAGATACGCCAGCATATTTTGAACTTTACCTCGTGTAAATTTTTGTCCAGGAGATGAGTTGTAAGGGATCAAATTTATGTGGCTATCCAGTTGCTTGGCGATATTTCCCAATTCAACGGCGTCGGGAATAGAATCATTAATACCATCCAAGACGACATATTCAATGGTGATGCGCCGCTTGGTCAGGCTTTGGTATTTTGCTAAAGCAGCTACTGTTTCTTGAATTGTAGGTAAGCCTGCATAGCCGATCAATTGCTGTCGCGTTTGCTCAAAGGGAGAGACAAGCGACCAGGCGAGTCGCAGTTGCTTGCTGGCTTGAGCAAATTTTTCAATACCAGAAATAATCCCGATGGTTGAGACGACAATCTTGCGGGCGGCAATATTCAAACCAATCTCAATGTTTAAAATATCGATCGCTTTGAGGACGTTGTCATAATTAAGAAAAGGCTCGCCCATGCCCATAAAAACCAGATTGGAAATTTTATGTTCGCGGGCAAAATAGTAAACCTGGCCCAATATTTCGGCGACAGTTAAATTTCTTTTGAAACCGAGCTGGCCGGTGGCGCAAAAAGCGCAGCCGATGAGACAGCCGACTTGGGAGGAGAGACAAAGTGTTTTTCTTTCCTCGCGCGCATCCATGAAAACCGTTTCGATTAGTTTTCCATCCGCTAAGCAAAAGAGGGCTTTTATTGTCTCGGCCGACTTTTCCCTGTTGGCGGGCTGTAATGTCGAAATAAAAAAGCTTTCAGCCAATTTGTTTCTTTCTTCAAGTTTTAATGTCGTGAGCTCGGATAGATTCGTTATCAGCTTTTGGTTAACAGCGCGAAAAATTTCTTTGGCTTTGAATTTAGCAACCCCCAGCTCCTGGCAAATGGCCTGTATTTCGTTTAAATCTTTACCCAGCAGGTCTTCCATACTATAATAATAACATGACTCAACGTGAAGAAGCATTAAAAGGCGTAATTACAGAACAGATGCTGGCGGTGGCCAGAGATGAAGGCTGTCAGCCGGAAGCGATCCGGGCGGGGTTGGCTAACGGGGTGATTGCTATTCCTTTTAATCCTAGACACAAAGGTTGTAAGGCTGTCGGCATAGGTAAAGGTTTGCGAACCAAAGTGAATGCTAATATTGGCACGTCAGCGGATTTTCCTGACGTGGCTGATGAAATGAAAAAATTAGAAGCGGCGCTCTCTGCTAAAACTGATGCAGTGATGGACCTATCAACCGGCGGTGATATTAATGCGATTCGTCGTCATATTCTTGCTGCTTGCCTCTTCCCCCTTGGTACTGTCCCCATCTACCAGGCCATTGTTGATAAAAAAATGACGGTTGAGGGGATGTTTTCGGTCGTTGAAGAGCAAGCCCGCGATGGCGTCGATTTTATGACCATTCATTGCGGCGTGACGCAAGCAACTGTTGAGCAATTAAGAAAACAACCGCGTTTGATGGAAGTCGTTTCGCGAGGCGGGGCGCTTTTAATGCAATGGATTCTTGAAAATCATATCGAAAACCCTTTTTATCAATATTATGATCGCTTGCTGGAAATTGCCAGAGAATATGATGTGACCCTTTCTTTGGGGGATGGGCTGCGCCCCGGTTCAATTGTTGATGCCGGTGATGCCGCGCAGATTGCAGAATTAAAAGTTTTAGGTGAATTGACAAAACGAGCCTGGGAGGCAGGAGTTCAAGTTATTATCGAAGGTCCCGGCCATGTCCCCTACAATCAAATTATCGACCAGATAAAAATGCAAAAAGAGATTTGTTTTGGAGCGCCGTTTTATGTTTTAGGGCCACTTCCGACTGATGTGGCGCCTGGTTATGATCACATAACTGCGGCGATTGGCGGGACGCTGGCCGCTTCGGCGGGAGCGGATTTTCTCTGTTATGTGACACCGACGGAGCATCTCGGTTTGCCCGAACCGGCCGAAGTTTACGAAGGGGTGATCGCTTCGCGCATTGCGGGACACTGCGCGGATATCGCCAAAGGTTTGCCGCGCGCGACAGAGTGGGACCGTGAAATGTCCAAAGCCCGCAAAGCCCTTAATTGGAGCCGGCAATTGGAGCTGGCGATCGATCCGATCAAAGCGCGTGAAATTCACATGAGACGAGGGTCAAGAGTCAAGGGTCAAGGAGATGGAGAGGTCTGCTCCATGTGCGGGGAGTTTTGCGCGATGAAAGTCTCTTCGGCGGCACTCCAGAGTCAAAAGTGAAACTCTCACAACTAGGCGAATTTGGTTTAATCAAATTAATCAAATCATCACAAACCAAACATCATGGAACAATTATTGGGATTGGGGATGATGCGGCTGTTCTTACCCCCTCTGTCTCTCGTCCGCCACAGGCGGACTCGAGACATCTCCCCCTTATTAAGGGAGAGAATAAAAAGAGGGGGTTAAGTTTGCTTATTACCACGGACGCCCTAGTTGAAAACGTTCATTTCAAATTAAAAAAAACCTCTTTTTATGATTTGGGTTATTACAGCCTATTTGTTAACGTTTCCGATATTGCGGCGATGGGTGGGTATCCGACGCATGCGTTTGTAACTCTGGCTCTACCGAAAGAGACGAATGTTGCTGACGTTAAAGAATTTTATCGAGGATTAAATACCTTAGCTAAAAAAGTTAAAATTGATGTTGCCGGTGGTGATACGACGGCTTCGGCCAGCGGGTGGTTTATTTCTATAACTTTGCTGGGCGAAGTAGAACGAGAAAATTTATTAACTCGCTCTGGTGCGAAAGTCGGGGATCTGATTGCGGTGACGGGGAGGTTTGGGGGAGCGGCCCAGAGAAAATTCAAAATTCAAAGTTCAAGACTCAAAGTTATGATTAAAGAGTCTCTCGCGATAGCCAGATCTCAATTAGCGACGGCTATGATCGACTCCAGCGATGGGCTTGTCCGTTCAATATTAGAAATCAGCAAAGCCAGCAAAATTGGGGCGATTATTGACGAAGCAAAGGTCCCGATAGCTAAAGGGGCGACTTTACAGCAAGCTTTACATGGAGGAGAAGAGTATGAATTAGTTTTTACTTTGCCGCGGAAAAATTTTGATAAAATACAAAAACTTTTCGGGCGAAATGAACTAACTGCGGTAGGAGAAATTGTTTCCGCAACAAAGAAAGTCGGGATTAGGGCTCAAAATGGTAAAATAACTAAAATAGCAAAGGGCGGGTTCGAACATTTTCGATGATCAATAAACAACTGATTAATCATGCTCGATCAAGTTAAAGACTTCCTCTATTTTATCCGTGTTGAGCGCGGCTATTCTGGCAATACGGCCAGCGCTTATGAACATGATCTTCTCCAGTTTTTTCAATACGCTAAAAAGAAAAATGAAACAGTTGACCGTCAATTAGTGAAGAACTATCTGGAACATCTTTATGATCATGGTTTTAGTGTTTCTTCCGCCGAAAGAAAACTCGCCTGCCTAAAATCATTTTTTCATTATTTAATTCGCGAAGGCCGAATAAATGATGATCCAACAAGTGATATTAAGCTACCGAAAAAAGCCAAACGTTTGCCTAAAGCTCTTAGCATTAGCGAGACAATAAAATTAATTTCCTCTCCGAGAGAAAAAGGGTTTATGGCCATCAGAAACATTGCATTAATGGAATTGCTTTATGCGTCGGGAATGCGAGCGTCGGAAGTTGTTTCATTGAATATTAATGACATTAATTTTTCCGTTGCTTTTGTGAAGTGTGTGGGGAAGGGATCGAAAGAGCGGATTGTGCCTTTAAACCAAATTGCCCTCAAGGCCATCAAAGAGTATTTGGAGCAAGGCCACCACAAATTTCCCCAACATGACAAAGAAGCCCTGTTCTTGGACAAGAATGGCCAACGTTTAAGCCGCCAGGGGCTCTGGCTAGTCCTGAAAAAATATGTTAAAATTTCGGGTGTAAAAGAGAAGACGTCGCCTCATACTTTGCGTCATTCGTTTGCGACGCATTTGCTGGAAAAAGGGGCGGATTTGCGTTCAGTGCAGGAGATGCTGGGACACGCTGATATCGCGACGACGCAGATTTACACATCGGTTTCGAGGGAACGTTTGAAACGCATGTACAAAAAGGCGCACCCGAGAGCGTAAACTAAGGGGGACAAATGACCTTATTATTCTATATTTTAGTAGCGTTAGTGTTATTGTACTCGATTATTCTGCACGAGATAGCGCATGGGAAAGCGGCGGAGGTCATGGGAGATGGGACCGCTCGCATGTATGGCCGTTTAACCCTGAACCCTTGGCCGCACCTCGATCCCTTTGGCACGATCCTGCCGATTCTGCTTATCCTGATCGGCTCGCCCATGGTCTTTGGCTGGGCGAAACCGGTGCCAATCAATCCTTACAATTTTACTGATTATCGGAAGGGGATGCTTTGGGTTAGCGCGGCGGGGATTTTAACGAATTTATTTGTCGCTTGGATTTTGGCTGCGAGTATCAAATTTTTACCGCCGGCTGATGCTAATCTGTCCTATTTATTGCGTGAAGCGTTAAATTTTGGCGTCAGGATTAATATTGTTTTGGCGGTCTTTAATTTAATCCCGATACCCCCGCTGGATGGCTCCCAGCTGTTGAAAACGTTAGCGCCTGATTTTTATGACTCATATATCAGGCCGATTGAACCGTTCGGCATGATTATTTTAATAATGTTCATCACTTTTCCCGGGACGCAAATCCTGCTGGGAACAGTGATCGAATGGATCTATAACTTGCTGATGTTGAGGTTGATTTGAAGTATCTCGACTCTTTAGAAAAATTCGGTATGAATCTGGGCCTCGACCGAATTAAGTTGATTCTTGGCTCCCTGGACAATCCTCAATTTAAATTTTCCTCAATTCACATTACCGGTACAAATGGTAAAGGTTCCACCGCGGTCATGGCGGCTTCAATTCTGAAAGAAGCGGGATATAAAGTCAGCTTATACACATCGCCACATTTATTATCTTTTACTGAGCGAATCAAGATTAATGGAGTTGATATCTCGCACAATGAATTTAATCGCGGGCTTAAACTGATTAAATCTATTGCCGAAAAGTTAAGGGTTCAGCCCACGGTTTTTGAAGTTTTAACGGCTACTGCTTTCTGGTACTTTGCGAAACAAAAAGTTGATTATGCGGTTGTGGAAGTGGGGATGGGGGGGCGGCTTGATGCGACTAATGTTCTAAATCCTTTAGTCTCTGTTATAACCAATATCGATTTTGATCACCGGGAGATTTTGGGAAAAACTTTAGCCAGAATTGCAGCTGAAAAAGCGGCGATCATAAAGCCTGGAATACCAGTCGTTACGGCTGAAAAGAAGAGCGAACCATTGAATGTCCTTAAACGTGTAAGTCGAAAAAATCAAGCGCTTCTGGCGCAGGTTGAAGGTGATGATTCTGTTTTCCCACAGCATTTAATCGGCAATCACCAGAAGTTAAACGCGGCCTGTGCCGTCGCCGCCGTCAGATTAGCAGGCATAAAAGTCACCCGCAGAAATATTGAATGCGGATTAGGGGAGGCGCAATGGCCGGGACGGCTGCAAGTTCTCCGTCGGAAACCGCTAGCGATTGTGGACGGTGCTCATAATCCAGCGGGAGCAAAAGTGTTAAAAGAGGCGTTACAGCGATTCTTTCCTGGCAAGTTTACGGTTATATACGGTGGCCAGAGGACAAAGGATTATAGAAATGTCATCAAAGAGCTGCAATCGATCATCGGCCAGCTAATCGTCACCCGGTCGTCTAATGCTCAAGCGCAGGAGCCTAGTGTTATTTATAATCAGATCAAAAAAACTAATTCTGTTCAGATCACTGCTTCTTTGGCAGAGGCATTGGATTATTGGAATAAGAAATTGCCGCTTTTGATTACCGGGTCTTTATTTTTGGTGGCGGAGGCGATGGGATTCTTTTATAATGATAATCATGTCTTCCGAATATAAAGAAATTAAAAAATTAAATAAATTGCCGAGGCTGCCTTTAGAAGGGAGTATCGACCTCACTTACCGCTGCGATAATAATTGTCGGCACTGCTGGCTTCGTCTTTCCCCTAATGCGCAAGAAAAAAAGCAAGAACTTTCTTTTGATGAGATAAAAAATATTATTGATCAGGCCAGGAAACTGGGTAATCGGAAATGGTCAATCTCCGGCGGTGAGCCGATGCTGCGGCCGGATTTTTCGGAAATCTTTGACTATATTACTTCACATTCAATCTCTTATTCTCTTAACACTAACGGGGGTTTAATTACTCCGGCCATCGCCCGGCTGATGAAAAGACAGGGGAATAAAATGATCGCAGTTTATGGCGCAACGCGTGAAGTCCACGATCATATTACCAGGAATCCCGGATCTTATGATGCGACGATGCGCGGTTTCGCCTATTTAAAAGAAGCGGGCGGTAGTTTCACGGTACAGCTTATTCCTATGAAAGATAATTACCATCAATATGATCTGATGGTAAAACTGGCCCAATCTTTAAGCAAACATTATCGGATCGGCGCCCCCTGGCTATATCTCTCTGCCAGCGGCGATCCTATAATAAATGAGGAGATCAAAAAACAAAGACTTTATCAAAAAGATGTAATAGAGCTGGATAAGCCAAGTCTCTCTTATGAAGAAAAAATGGAACAGGAAAACGCAGGTTGCGCCTATGTTAAGAGAGGCGATGATCGCCTTTTTGCCGCTTGTATCGCTAACCGGAGGGATTTTCATGTTGATCCATATGGCCAAATGACTTTCTGTTCTTTTATTAAAGATCCGAAGATGCGCTATGATTTAAGAACAGGGACGGTAAAAGAAGGGTGGGATAAATTTATTCCCTCTTTAGCGGACAAGGTGCGTGGGACAAAGGATTATTTAGAGGGCTGCGCTGTCTGTGAAGATCGTAAAAATTGCCGCTGGTGTCCGGTTTACGGTTATTTGGAGCATGGTGATTTCTCTAAAAAAATGGAATATCTCTGCGCAGTCGCAAAAGAAAACAAAGACTATAAGAAAAATTGGCAGAAGGAGCATCGAACTTATTACCAAATCGGCGGTATTACTATTCAAGTTGAGTCGGACCTACCGATTACAGACAAGACTTTTCATCCAAAGCTCGCGCCTTTTCATGTTGCGGGGCCGGGGGCTGATACAGTCTATATCCATCATCATTTTGCTTTGCCGGATCTGGAGAAAAAGGACCTGGGAAAGAGGCTTTATTCCAAGCCGCCTTGGTCGATTTATAAAAAAGATGATACCTGGATTTATTTAGGAATTTCGCCATCAACCGGAGAAAAAGATTTACACAAAATAGCGGTATTTAACGCCGATCACAGTCGAGGACAAATTTACCATCCTAACGATAAAAGTTTTAAAAAAGGGGACTTATCAGCTTTGACTTCTTTTTTTCTGATCAAATATTAATAAGTCGTTTCTTGGCGGATCGCGGCGGCTGCTATCTGCATGCTTGCGGGGTGATTTTAGATGGCAAAGGCTGGCTTTTTGTCGGACATTCTGAAGCCGGCAAATCGACCACCAGTTTGATGTTAAAGGAAGCCGGAGGAGAAATTCTTTGTGACGATCGGATCATTGTCCGTAAACATTCAGAGGGCTTCAAGATGTACGGAACCTGGAGCCACGGCGATGTCCCCGATATTTCGCCTAATGACGCGCCCTTGCACGCCATTTTCTTCCTGGAGCAGAACCGCGAAAACAAGCTTATACTTATAGATGATAAACTGGAAGTAGTAAAAAAACTTCTGGCCTGCCTGATCAAACCGATGGTTTGCGCTGATTGGTGGGAAAAGGAGCTTTCCTTGATAGAGAGGCTGGCTAAAGAAGCCACTTGTTATCGGATGCTGTTTGATAAGAGCGGGCAGATAGTTGGGAAAATCCGAAACACCTAAATCCGAAATCCGAACGAGGATTTATTATTAGTATGAATAACTATATCTCCCAGCAGGATATCGCTAAATCTGACCTTTGGAAGAAGACCCTGCCTCTCTTCGGCCGTCTGGATATAGAGCTGACCGAACGCTGCAACAATAATTGTCTCCACTGCTGCATCAACTTGCCGGAAAATGATCTAACAGCCAAACAAAAAGAGCTTTCAACCGATGAATGGAAAAGGATTATCAAAGAAGCGGCTGATCTGGGTACTATATAGGTGCGCATAATTAAATCTACATAGTCCATAAATTGCCGTCTAAATAAGCCATTTAACAATTTGACATTGACGAAAATAAGGTCTATAGTGCGTATATATAAACAGTCATAGAGCCAAGGAGGGGAAGATC
>JACRKQ010000088.1 GCA_016219705.1 Candidatus Saganbacteria bacterium
GATATTACGATCGAGAAGAAGCGCTTTGTGGCGCCCTATTTAAAACCTTTGGAAACATTCAGAAGAACCCGGAATTGATTAAGGGATTGCTTGTTCCTTTTTTGTAAACATAATGTCTATTTAATTATGCGCACCTATATAGCAATAAGACGCTTGACACCAAAGGGGCAAGGGATGTCTTCCAATTTTAATATTGCGACGTCAATACGTCTAGCTTGAAGCCGATCTGTTTTATAGAAGTCTTTTTTAGCGCGAGGAGTGAAAAGAATTTGATATTTGGACATTTAAGCCAATCCGAACGCCGCTCGGAATTGACGATATGGGACAGTTTTTACACTATGATAGGCTTTTCTCCCCAGATGAATGTCTTTTTTGAGTTGTTTGGCGCTAGTTTCCAAAATGAGATCTTCTAATAATTCCCAGTCTTTAAGCATGACTTTTTGCATCTCTTCAATCCTAGTAAGTTTTTTTAATATTGCATTTTTTGACATTTCTACCATTTTTGTACCCCCATGGATGGAAAATTAATAATGTGATTATATCAATTTTAAGCTTTAAAATAAAGTCTGCGTTTCTTCATCCCAATTTTTCCAAAATGCGGTCGATATTGACGTGATTTTCCACTAATTCTTCGGTGGCGCAGATTTTACTGCGATCGCTGGGGCGGATCTTGACGATTAAATCATGAATGTAAGAGGCAACCGAGAAGGTGTCGGCCTTTACCTGGATAATAGGGAGATCAAAATCGCTGATCAGCTGCAAAACGTGACGGTGAGGCGTTATTTTCCCAGTCAGGATTATCCCAGAGACTCCGTAAGCGGCGGCTTGGCCGCCGAGACTGCCGCTCATCGCCGCTAGCACCAGGTCTTCGCGACTGCCTGGGGTGATCAATAAAGTCCCCCGGCCAAAATAACCGAGCGCTTCATGCGGCGGCATGGCGCCGATAATCATCCGGTGGATATTATTCTGCAGACCGCCCGCGCCGCCTAATAATTTGCCGTCCAGGTCTTCCAAAAGCTGCTGGATAGTCGGGGAAGAAAGCGTTTCGCGATAAGGGATAACGCCAAAGAGTTCAATCTTTTTTCGCGCCAGGCCGGCGCGTACCAGGCGGCTAATTTTCTTGATCTTCTTTTCATGGACTTTATTAATGATGACACCCAGGACCTCGACCCCTTTTTGATCAAACATCGCTTTATTAAGCATAATTTCATCAATCGGCTTGCCGACGCCGCCAATGGAGACAAGGATCACTTTTGAATGTAAAAGAGAAGCAACGTCGGAGTTGCTCATATCAAAAACCGCGCCGACGCCGGCGTGTCCGGTCCCTTCAATTAAAACAAAATCATTAACTTTTTGGATATTCTTAAAAGCGCGCTGGATGCGCTGGGACAAAACATCTTTTTTTCCGTGCTGAATATAGTGTTCGGTAAAACCGTGAGGGACGGCGATAGGGCTCATATCGGGAAGGTTTCCGGCCGGATTATAGACCTGGTCGATCAACACGGCATCCTTGTCGATTTTTTTTCCGTCAACTACCAGATAGTGTTGGCCGACCGGCTTAATATAACCAATTTTCCCTAATCTCTTTTTAAGGGCGGCAAAGAGACCAAGCGAGACGATGGTTTTTCCGTCGTTTTGGCGGGTGGCGGCTATATAAACTCTTTTTCCTTCGCTAGTCATATAATTTTATAATTTTTTCGGCGTACTCTTTAGCCAGGCGGCGGCCTTTACCAGATTCAACTGCCGATAATTTTTTAATAAATTTAGCCGGAACGCCCATCCACAAAGTGCGCGGCGGAATTTTTGTTCCCGGCGGGACCACCGCGCCGGCGGCCACGATCGCCTCTTGGCCGATTGTTGCGCCGTTTAAAATAATAGATCCCATACCGATCAAGGCGCCGTCGCCGACTGTACAAGCATGCAAAGTGACATTATGCCCGACGGTGACATATTTACCGACAATGGTCGGTTTCTGGTAATCGACGTGGACAACGGTCCCGTCCTGGATGTTGGAATAATCGCCGATAACGATTTCCGCAATATCAGCGCGCAAAACGGAATTGTACCAGACGCTGACTTTTTTACCGAGCCGCACTCTGCCGATAATCTGAACGCCGGCGGCGATAAACGCGGAAGGGGCGATTTGCGGTAAAATGTTCTTTAGCTGGCAATTCATAAATCCCGATATATTTCCTTTCTATGTCCAACGCCAAAAATCAGAACAATTTTTGCAGAATCGTCGATCTGATAAATTATTCGATAATTACCGATCCTTAATCGATAACTGTTTTCGCCGCCCTTTAGCTTCGTGCTTTGGGCTGAACGAGGATTTTCTGATAAAGAGGTGATTTTATTGTAAATTTGAGGAACAAAATGTTTTTCTAATTTATTTAGATCTTTTAAAGCTGACTTTTTAAACTGAATTTTATAAGAGGCCACTGCGCTTTAAGCTCCTCTTAACTGTCTCAAGCGAAACAGTCGGCTCTTTCTTCCTCTCGGCAATAACATAAAGATCTTCCAAATTCTCCAATAATTCCTCATATGTTCCAACATCAAGCACAACAGCTTCCTTATGTCCGTTTTTGTCGGTCAAATACCGTTCTTTTAATTTTTGCATTTAATCCCTCCGATTCCTTGAATTTTCTAAAACATTTATCAATAAATATTGTATCACCTCGACGAGCAAGAGGCAAATGACCGCTGATTATTTCAGC
>JACRKQ010000089.1 GCA_016219705.1 Candidatus Saganbacteria bacterium
ATTCCCGCATAATATGAAACATATTACACGTTTTGAAGCAACAAAAGAATTGCAGAAATTAATTGGAAAAGATTTAAGACAATTGGCAGAAGAGCACAATATAACCGTGTTTAAAAATGGAAAATTGAATAAGGGCTGGGCGGGATTAACACTGGAAAAAGCACTGGGGATTGGCAATAATTCTATTCAGGCATCAAATGGCGATTTTTGGGAGTTGAAAGTGGTACCTCTTGTTAAACAAAAAAACGGCAAATGGAAAATCAAAGAGACAATGGCAATTACAATGATTAATCCCAAGGATGTTATTGAAAAATCATTCGATAAGAGTCATTTATTTGATAAAATGAAGAAGATGATTATTTGTGGGCGTGAAAGGGTTAATAATGCGGAATCGACGTCAAAACTTCTTTATGTAAATAGTTTTGACCTTTTAACGACAAATTTTTGGCCGCAAATAAAAGAAGATTATGACCTTGTTTGTGAAGCGATTAAAAATAAAGGATTCAATAGTTTAACTGGCAAAATGGGCGTTTTTATTCAACCTCGCACTAAAGGTGCCGGACATGGGAGTAAAACGCGAGCTTTTTATGCGAGAGTTTCTTTCATTGAAAGGATTCTAGGAATCACGTAACCTTCATTCCCATTGCCTTCCACCAAACAACCGTACCGGCATCTTTCCCCTAACCATAACCGGTCCAAGTACAAGCAATGTTGCTACCAGTTTTGTTATAATAGATTAATGCTCTGCCTCATCGGCCCCACCGCGGCCGGCAAAACCGCCCTCGGCATTGAACTAGCTAAAGCATTGAATGGAGAAATTATCTCCGCTGACTCGATGCAGGTCTATCGCGGCATGGATATTGGCACGGCCAAACCAACTACAGAGGAACAACAAGGAATCCCTCATCACTTAATCAACATTAGAAATCCTGATGAGAACTGGACCGTTTCTGATTTCATCGAAGAAGCTCAAAGTGCAAAAATCAAATTTCAAAACAAAGGCAAAGTTCCAATTATGGTCGGAGGAACAGGGCTTTATATTAACGCGTGGCTCAACGGTTTTTCGTTCCCCCCGGTCGCAGAGGACGAAGAAATAAGAAAACGCTTGGAGTTCCTTCCTGCTTCTACGCTTCACGCTCAACTCTCTGCGGTCGATCCGATGGCAGCAACAAAAATCCACCCTAACAACAAAAAGAGATTGATTAGAGCGCTTGAGGTTTATGAGGCGACAGGCAGACCAATCAGTGAGCTACAAGAAAATAGAAGATCGAAAATAGAAAATAGAACAGAGGAAAACATATTAATCGGCCTCAACCTCCCCCGCGACCTTCTCTACCAACGCATCAACCAGCGCGTTGATGAAATGATTGCCACAGGCTTGATCGAGGAAGTCGAAGGGCTGCTCAAACAAGGGTTTACCAGTCAGTTGCGTTCGCTGCAGGCGCTAGGCTACAAGGAAGTTATCGCTTATCTGGATGGGAAATGGGCCAAAGAAGAGATGATTGTCGAGCTTAAAAAGCGGATCCGCCATTTTGCTCGCCGGCAATTAACTTGGTTTCGGAGCTTTGAAAACGTGAAGTGGTTTGAACCACCGTTTGACTTAGCGTCGATTATAGGCTATATTAAGAACATATGATCAGATTACGCAATCAGGAAATCAAGCGCCGTCAGAAAAAGAAGCTTGAGAAACGCCGGGCTAAGGGCTTATTAAAAAAAATAGTTAGAACCTCGGCTGCCTAATTGTTTTGTTTCCGCCTTTATTGCCGCCACGGCTGCGTTCACGGATGGAATTTATACCCTTACTGAATTCCCCCAATCTCTAACCAAGCTTGCTTCATTCTTTCGATAATTTCATCGCTGTTTATTTCTTGGGGCCAGCACTTTTCAAACGGCGCTAAATATTCCCATAAAGTCATAATTTTTTTGAGGTCGTTTAAAACATCTGCCGCCGATTGGTATCTATTGCTGATTGCTTCAGCTGTCATTTTTTTGATTAGGGCAGTAAGGTTTTCCCTCACTTCCACCAAAACTTCTCTCTGTTTATCATTAATATCTGATAGATGTAAATTGGAAGTAAAAGTTTTTTCTTTCAGCCGACCAGTAAAAATCATGTTTGAGTAACATCTTAGGATTCCAGTAAGCATCTCATGCAATGTATTGCCCAATGCATAAATATCCGAGGCTGGGAAAACCCTCCCCCCGTTGATTTGTTCCGGAGGTGCGTATGCCAACGTACCACAAGGCCCTGTCGGTTCAAAATGAGGCAATTGACAGGCTAACCCAAAATCCAATAAATGCGCCGCTCCATCATCGTCAATTATAATATTTTCCGGTCGAATATCCCGATGGACAAATCTCGCCTCATGCAAAGCCGCTAATTGCCCTAACAATTGGCTCATAATATCTAAAACCTGCCACGTGGGCAGACCCAAGCACTTAAGTCGATATTTATTTATAACATCCGCCAGCGCTACACCAGGAATAACCGACATAACAACATAATCTTTACCGTGCGTTATATACTGCGGAAAAAGAGGCGAGATATTTTTCTGTAAGATTTTTATTTCAACTTTTAATCCCTTGACATATTCAAGAATATCCTTAAAAATCGCGCTACCACCATCCGGCTTTTTTACCAGATAAACAACTGACATTCTTGAACTCGCTAATTTTCGCACCACGGCAAAATTACTCCGGGACCAACCGGCTCCAGATGTATCTGTATTAGCAGCTGATTTAGGTTTATTGTTAAAATAGCCCCTGGCATAACCTTGTCGATAAACCATCCAAACAGCATTTAGTTCCACTATAAATTTCCCTCGTAGTTATTTCGTTAAAATTTATCAAAAATTTCACTGCAATCATAATTATTCTGTGTTAATATATTTATATGGACAACTTAGGCCAACGGATAGACTTCCACACCCACACTGTCTTCAGCGACGGTAATTTACTTCCCGCCGCCCTGGCTTATGAAGCTGCCTTCGCCGGCCATGCCGCCATCGCCATCACCGACCATGTTGACGGCTCAAATTTTGCACAGACGCTAACGGCTCTTAATCAATTTATCCAGGAGCAAGGAGAAAGTTTGCCTCTCAAAGTCTTAATTGGGGTGGAATTGAGCTACATCGCCCCTAAATTACTGGAGAGATATGCGATCAAAGCCAGGGAAATGGGAGCCCAGATCATTATTGTCCACGGTGAATCACCCGTTGAATCCGCCGTCCCCGCCGGCACCAACCGCGCCGCCCTGCAATTAAAAGATCTAGTCGATATTCTTGCCCATCCCGGCTGGATTACCGAAGAAGAGACAATCCTGGCGAAAGTTAATGGCATCTACCTGGAATTATCGGCTAAGAAAGGACATCGCAAGGGAAATAAGCATGTGGCTAAAATGGCAAAGCAATTCGGCGCTAAACTTCTGGTAAATACCGACACCCATTCGGAAAAAGATTTGATTACCCAGGAAGAGGCCTATCTTATCGCCGGGAATGCCGGCTTAAAGGAGGCCGCCGCAATTCAAGTCGTGCGGGACAATCCAGCGGAATTATTAAAAAGAACAGAGAAGATTGAATAACCGATGCTTAAAGTCATAACGAAAGACAAAATTGACGCTGAACTGGCCAGGATCAGCGAAAAGCAGGCATTTAAGCTCGATTCTCCGGCAGAAACCATCGTCCGAAAAATTATCACTGATATCGCCCAGCGGGGCGATGCGGCCCTGGTTGAATATACGAGAAAATTTGATCAATCTGATTTTTCTCTGGTCGATTTGGAAATAACCGCTGAACAGATTAAAAAAGCTGAAAAGAAAGTCAGCAAACTTTTTCGCGAAGCCCTCGATAAGGCTATTGCTAACATTCAGGCTTTTCACAGCAAGCAAAAACCGGATGAATGGTTTGAAACGCTCCCGCTCGACGTGGTTTTAGGACAACGGATAATTCCGCTGGAACGCGTGGGCATCTACGTCCCCGGCGGCCGCGCGGTTTATCCTTCTTCCGTCTTAATGGGCGCCATCCCCGCCAAAGTTGCCGGCGTCACAGAGATCGTCATGGCCTCTCCCCCGTCGATTCAACCGGCTGTCCTAGTGGCCGCCGCCGCTGTCGGAGTAAATAGGATTTTTCAGGTCGGCGGCGCGCAAGCCATTGCCGCTCTAGCCTTTGGAACAAAAGCGATCCCCAAAGTTGATAAAATTGTCGGACCGGGAAACATCTATGTGACTTTGGCCAAGAAACAGGTTTTTGGCCTGGTTGGCATTGACAGCTTGGCCGGACCATCCAACGCTTTAATTATCGCCGATCGCGACGCTGATCCGGAGTTTTTGGCGGCCGATCTTCTCTCGCAAGCCGAACATGATCCTCACTCTTTTGCAATTTTAGCGACTGATTCACCTGGGCTGATAAAGAAAACTATCGAGGAAATTGAAGCGCAAACAAAAAAACTCTCCCGCAAAGAAATTATCGGGCAGGCAGAAATTATCATTTTTCAACTGGATAATATCAAGCAAGCGGTAAAAATCGCTAATCAAATCGCCCCGGAGCACCTGGAGTTAGAGATTGGTTCGCCGCAGCGTTTATTGGAACAGATCAAAAACGCCGGCGCGGTTTTCCTTGGCCCCTACTCTCCTGTCCCCGTCGGCGATTATATGGCCGGACCTAATCACGTCTTGCCGACCGGAGGAACAGCTCGTTTTGCCTCGCCGTTGGGAGTTTATGATTTTGTAAAATCACAAAGCATTGTGGGTTACACTAAACCCGCCCTAAAAGATGTTTGGAAGGATGTAAAACTGTTGGCGGAGGTTGAGGGGTTGGACGCGCACGCCCGAGCGATTGCGGTACGCTTTTCTTAGATAGAAAAGCGGATCTGTCCATTTTCTGCTATAATTACAGTTGTTGTAAGATGTTAAATAATTCACTATTAAAGCGCGGACAGCGATGACCACCGCTTTTGTCTTCTCCGGCCAGGGCTCACAGTTTGTCGGGATGGGTATTGGTTTGGCAGAAGATTACCTAGAGCAAGCCAATCAAGCCCTCGGTTTTGACCTCAAAAAGGTTTGCTTTGAAGGCCCTGAAGAAGAGTTAAAAAAGACAGAGATAACCCAGCCGGCAATTTTGACTATTTCTGTTGCCGCTTTTGAGAAGCTCCGAACACAGGCTGCGGCAGTCGCTGGTCACTCCCTTGGCGAATACTCCGCCTTGGTCGCCGCCGGTGTTTTGACCTTTACGGATGCCGTTAAAATCGTCCATCTCCGCGGGAAATTCATGCAAGAGGCCGTTCCTGTTGGAGAAGGGGCCATGGCTGCAGTCTTAGGCCTAGCGCCTGATAAATTAATCGCCATTTGCCAAGAAGCCGACGGTGTCTGGCCAGCCAATTTCAATTCTCCCGGCCAGATCGTGATCTCCGGGAAGAAAACCAGCGTTGACGCGATTGGTGAAAAGCTGAAGGCGGCCGGGGCAAAAAAAATTATCCATCTGACCGTTTCCGCCCCCTTCCATTGCCCGCTTATGCAGCCCGCCGCGAATAAACTGGCGGTTGAATTAGCTAAAATTCAATTCAAAGACGCTACAATACCGATTGTTTCCAATGTAACGGCTGATTATGTAAGCCAAGGGGTTAAGATGAAAGAGTTATTGATCAAACAGGTCACCAGTCCGGTCCGCTGGGAAGAATCGATTAAGAGAATGATTACTGACGGAGTAAATTCCTTCGTCGAAGTTGGCCCGGGGAAAGTTTTAAATGGGCTGATTAAGAAAATTAATGCAAACGTGGAGGTAAAAAGCTATGATGAGTTTAAAAGATAAGGTCGCGTTCATCACGGGTTCCGCCCAGGGGATCGGGAAGTCAATCGCCGAAACATTTGCCAAAGCCGGAGCTAATATCGTTATCTCGGACATCAACCTGGAATTAGCGGAACAGACCGCGCAGGAAATACAAAAACTTGGAGTCAAAGTCCTGGCGGTTAAAAGCAACGTCGCCGACCCGGCCGACGCGGAAGCCGGAATCGCCAAAGCGGTCGAAACTTTTGGCCGCATCGATATTTTGGTCAATAATGCCGGCATCACTCGTGACACTCTCTTTGTCAGAATGAAAAAAGAAGACTGGGATCTCGTCCTCTCCATCAACTTGACCGGGGTGTTTAACATGTGCAAACCAGTTTCGGCCTTGATGATGAAGCAGCGTTCAGGTAAAATTATTAATATTGCTTCCATCGTTGGTGAGATGGGCAACTTTGGCCAGGCTAACTATGCCGCTTCCAAAGCCGGCGTAATTGGGCTGACAAAAACCCTGGCCCGCGAATTGGCCCCGCGGGGAGTAACAGTCAACGCGATCGCGCCTGGATTTATCCAAACTGCGATGACTGATAAAATTCCCGCCGAAGTGAAACAGAAAATGCAGGACCAGATTCCGCTGGGAAAATTAGGCCAGCCGGCAGATGTCGCCGCCGCCGCCCTATTTCTAGCCAGCGGCTCCGCCGATTATATAACCGGCCAAGTTATTAACGTCAATGGCGGAATGCTGATGAACACTTAGAAAAAATGCCTAATTACGAATTCCTAATGACTAATTAGGGAATAATTATTATAATGACTCATTAATTAGTCATTTATCATTAGGCATTAATAAGAAAAGTGATGCGGTAATATGTCAATAGGCGATATTGAATTTAGAATTTGCATAAATTGGCACACCAAGCCTAAGAGTCCATTGGGACAAGATTAAAAACGATCAGGAACCTTGAAAATTAAATAGTTGCGGACCTCCTTTCA
>JACRKQ010000092.1 GCA_016219705.1 Candidatus Saganbacteria bacterium
GATTGAGAAAATTAACGGCAACCACGTCACCATTGGCGAAGAAGACTATCTCAACTTCTGTTCGAATAACTATTTGGGGCTCGCAGGTCATCCCCAGGTAATAGAAAAAGCCGCCGAAGCGCTGAAAACTTTTGGCTTTGGCGCCGGCGCCTCCCGGCTGATTTGCGGCAACACAATACTTCATGAAGAGCTGGAAAGAAAAATTGCGCAATTTAAAAATCGGCAGGCCGCCATTGTTTTCCCAACCGGCTATATGGCCAACCTTGGAGCCATAACTTCACTAGTTGACGAAAATGACACGGTAATTATCGATCGTCTGAACCACGCTTCGATTATTGACGCTGGCCGTCTATCAAAAGCGAAACTTCAGGTTTATAAGCATTGCGATATGCAATCATTAAAATCAGTGTTACAACGATCGGAAAAATTCCGTCGACGTCTAATCGTCACCGACTCCGTTTTTAGCATGGATGGAGATTTGGCTCCGCTCCCGGAAATCGTTCCATTAGCCAAAGAGTTTGACGCCATGACCATGATCGATGACGCTCATGCTACGGGAGTGATAGGAAAAAGTGGTCGCGGATCAGAAGAACATTTTAATATCCCAGGAAAAATCGATATCGTAATGGGGACTCTCTCCAAAGCTTTGGGAAGTTTAGGCGGCTTTGTCGCTGGCGATCAAAGGCTGATCGATTATCTACGCAACAAGGCCCGCAGTTTTATTTATACGACAGCACTACCACCGGCGGCTTGTGCAGCGGCCATGTCTGCGATAGAGATCATCGAAGCTGATTTGGGCCTTTTACACCAATTGAAACATAATATTTCTTTATATCACTCTTTAGTCCATACTCCCGGCTCCCTCTCTCCAATCATCCCCATAATGATTGGCGACGCCAAAAAAACCATGGACTTGTCGCAAAAGTTATTTGCTAAGGGGATTTTTCTCTCTGGCATCCGCCCGCCAACGGTCCCTGAAGGCGAAAGTCGACTCCGCTTAACCGTTTCCGCAATACACAGCAAGGAAGAAATAGAATTTTTGGTCTCTGTCTTGAGGTCATATTGTTAATTCCCTATTGCTATGTTAAAATTTAAGCATGAAAAGCAGAAAAAACAAGGATATTATTGACAATATCAAATGGTTTAAAAAATTCGGCCTACTGGACCGACTAAAGCTCTCGTTTTCTCAACAAGATGCGATCAAGATATTGAGAGGATTAAAAATTGCCGGAATCAAAAAACCTTCCTGAACCACTCCAATTTATCAAAGCTATTCACGACAAAGGGGTAAGATATCTGCTTATCGGTCGTCAGGCAGTTATCGCCTATGGCGGGCCTGTCCAATCAATGGATTATGATATTTATATCGATGGTTCTCCGGAAAACACCAATTTATTATTAGAAATCGCAGAAAATTTTGAACTTTATCCAAATCTACCAAGAGAAGAATTAAATAAAACATTCAAATTCAAGCTAGAAAACGAAATATTGGTTGATGTCTTCAGAGCGAAATCGCTTTCCTCGCCAAAAACTGGAAAAATTATTTTTCAAGAAATTTATGACAGAAGATATTTAGCAAAGGATTTAAGCGGCCTGGAAATCAATCTTCCTTGTATCGACGATCTTATTTTGCTGAAAAAACTTCGTTCCGCTCCAAAAGATATCCTAGACATAGAATATCTTGAAGCGCTAAAGAAAAAACAAATCAAGTGAATATTTTCATCACCGGCACTGATACCGGAGTTGGAAAAACCTTTGTCACTTCGCTAATCGCTCAACATTTCCGTTCGGATGGCCTCGATGTCGGAGTGATGAAGCCGATTTCAACAGGACCAGCTAACGAAAATGATGCTGTTTGGTTAAAAAAAACTTTACAGCTTGATGATCCAATCGATCTTATCAATCCGATCAGCCTTAAACATCCCCTGGCCCCTTATCCGGCTGCGACAATGGACAATAGACAATTGACAATGAGCCCTATTTTCAAAGCCTACAAAAAACTTTGTAAACTTCACGATATGATTCTTGTCGAAGGCATTGGCGGAGTTTTAGTCCCTATCACCAAAAACTATTTTGTAGCTGATATGATTAAAGATTTTGGTTTGCCGACAATTATTGTGGCCAGGGCAAAACTAGGAACCATCAATCATACGCTGCTCACGATTGCAGCCCTTAAAAAACGTAAAATTCCGATTCTTGGGGTTATCATTAACGGTTATACAGGCAAAGAGCTGGCGGAAAAGACAAATGCTCAAATGATTAGCAAATTCGGCAAAGTTCCGATTTTGGCAAAAATACTATGGCAAAAAAGATAACAGACATCGACAAACAATACCTCTGGCATCCGTTTACCCAAATGCAGGATTGGCTGGCCAACGATCAGCTCATTATTGAACGCGGTGACGGCGTTTACCTTTATGATATCAATGGCAATAAATATATCGATGGCGTCTCTTCCCTCTGGGTTACCGTCCACGGTCATCACCATAGAAAAATTAACCGCGCGATTAAAAATCAGCTTGATAAGATCGCCCACTCCACTCTGCTGGGGCTGGGAAATGTTCCGGCCATTGAATTAGCCAAAAAGCTGGTAGAGATTACACCAAAGGGATTGAATAAGGTTTTCTATTCGGATGATGGCTCGACGGCGGTCGAGATCGCGCTGAAGATGGCGTTTCAGTACTGGCAACAGACAAAAATCCAAAATCCTAAATCCCTGCCCGTCCGGCAGGCGGGCAAAATCTTAAACAAATTCAAAACTCAAAATTCTAAACTCAAAACGAAATTTATAACACTAGAAAACGCCTATCATGGTGACACAATCGGTTCTGTCTCGGTTGGCGGGATAGATCTCTTTCATAAAATATATCGTCCATTGTTATTTAAATCTTATAAAGTAAAAGTCGGCGATATTGAAGGCTTAGAAGCTCTGCTCAAAGAAAAAAACCACGAAATTGCCGCTATGATCGTTGAGCCGATTGTTCAGGGCGCTGCCGGAATGTTAATGATGCCCAAAGGTTATCTCAAGGCAGTGCGTCAGCTCTGCACAAAATATAACGTCTTATTAATTTGTGACGAGGTTGCGACTGGCTTTGGCCGGACTGGCAAGATGTTTGCCTGTGAACACGAAAACGTCTCCCCTGATATTATGTGCATAGCCAAGGGCATCACCGGGGGCTATCTTCCTCTAGCAGCGACGTTAACGACTGACAAAATTTATAACGCTTTTCTGGGCCAACAGGAAGAAGAGAAAACGTTTTTTCACGGCCATACTTATACCGGCAATCCTCTCGCTTGCGCCGCCGCCCTCGCCAGCCTGAAGATTTTCAAGCAGGAAAAAACCCTGGCCAATCTCCAACCAAAAATCCGTTTGTTGGAAAAAGGATTAAAACGTTTTAGTAAACTACCCCACGTTAGAGAGATTAGACAGAGAGGCTTTATGGTCGGAATTGAATTGACAAAAAACGTTGGCCAGCCGGTTATTCTCGAAGCCAGACGACGCGGAGCTATCTTGCGCCCTCTTGGCGACATTATCATCTTAATGCCGCCGCTAAGCATCGCCAAAAATGAACTTAAAAAATTATTGCGGATTACTTATGAAGCGATAACCCTCTGTTAATTCTTCGGCCTTGCGCCGTGAAGCCAGACCTTTTTCCGAGCAATATTTTTGCAGACGAATTTTGGCCATCGGTTTTGCGCACTATTTTTTAATATACTTCTCCGGATTCTTTTTGAACTGCTCCGGACAGCCTGGACAGCAAAAATAATAGGTCTTCCCTTTATAAACTGTTTTAAGCATCGCCGTAGCCGGATTAACTTTATCTCCGGTTACTGGACATCTAACTTCTACCGCTTTTTTTGCTTTGGTCGTCATTTTCATCTTTTTCATAGCGGCGCCAAAAGACATCTGCGCCCCAAGAAGAATCAGCAGGAAAAC
Source organism: Candidatus Saganbacteria bacterium (assembly GCA_016219705.1). Classification (GTDB taxonomy): domain Bacteria; phylum Margulisbacteria; class WOR-1; order O2-12-FULL-45-9; family O2-12-FULL-45-9; genus JACRKQ01. The sequence continues at coordinate 3,938 of JACRKQ010000092.1, forward strand.
CAGCAATAAAACTTTTGATTTGCTCATTTATTTCACCTCCCTTTCTTTCCAAATCGTATAAATCGCCGGCAGGACAATAAGTGTCAAAATTGTCGATGAAATAAGCCCGCCAATCAGCGGCGCGGCAATCCTCTTCATGACATCAGAACCGATACCAACAGCCAGCATCACCGGCATCAAACCAAAAATATTGGCGCCAACTGTCATTAGCTTCGGCCGCAGGCGCGCAACCGCCCCTTCCATGACCGCCTCATAAAGATCGGCAAGATTATTCATCTTCCCTTGCTCCACCCGGCGCTTGTAGGCTTCATCTAAATAAACAATCATAATGGAGCCTGTCTCGGCCGCCACACCAGCCAGCGCGATCAAGCCAACCCAAATTGCGATGCTCATATTGTAGCCCAAAAGAAAAACATACCAGATACCGCCAACCAGCGCGAAGGGGACCGAAAGCATAACTATTAGGGTCTCCGTCAGGGAACCAAAAGTAAAGAAGTATAAAATAAATATGACAAAAAGAGTTAAAGGGACAAAGATTTTTAATTGATCAGCTATCCTCTGCATAAATTCATACTGTCCGGACCAGAAAAGAGAGTATCCCGTCGGCAAGTCTAATTTATCCCGAACGACCTTTTTGGCTTCATCCACATAACTGCCGATATCGCGTCCGGCAATATCAACATAGACATAACCGGCCAGCAGCCCATTTTCATCCCGGATCATCGCCGGGCCATAACGGAGGGAAATTTCGGCAATTTCAGAAATTGGTATTTGCGCCCCATTCATGGTTGGCACAAGCACTCGCCGCAAATCGCCAATTTCAGATCTAAGTTCCCGCGCATAACGGACATTGACCGGATAGCGCTCACGGCCCGCAATCACGGTCGAGATATTTTCCCCGCCGATAGCCGACATTATAATCATATTGGCATCATCAACCGTCAGCCCATAGCGTGAAAGCTGCTCTCGCTTAAGGTCAAAATCAACAAAATACCCGCCGGCAACACGTTCCGCGAAAACATTCCTCGTGCCGGGGACTTCTTTCAATATCTGCTCAAGATGCGTCCCGATCTTTTCAATTTCGTCCAGGTTCGCGCCAAATATTTTTATGCCCACCGGCGTGCGCACTCCGGTTGTCAGCATATCTATCCTCGCTTTGATCGGCATGGTCCAGGCATTGGAAACTCCTGGAATATTCATTTTTTTATCCATTTCATCAATTAATTTTTCAGAAGTCATTCCGCGGCGCCAAAATTTTTTATCTTTTAATATGACCGTGGTTTCCATCATCGAAAAAGGCGCCGGATCGGTTGAAGTCCCGGCTCTGCCGGCCTTGCCAAAGACCCTTTCGACTTCAGGGAAAGATTTCAGCACTTTATCCTGTACTTGAAGCAGCCGGCCCGCTTCCGTCACCGAAATCCCCGGCAAAGTCGTCGGCATATAAAGAATACTCCCTTCATACAAGGGGGGCATAAATTCTGATCCCATCTTCATGAAGACAGGAACGGTGACGACCACACTGGCCAGCGCAAAAACTACCACCAGATTACGGTATCTGATTGACCAATGCGCCAGCGGACGATAAAGCCGGATCAAAAACTGGCTGATAGGATGTTTATCCTCGGAAATGATCTTGCCCCGGACAAAGATCATGATCAAAGCCGGCGTCAAGGTTATAGCCAGGAGCGCCGCAAATAATATTGAATAATTTTTTGTAAAGGCCAACGGTTTAAATAGCCGGCCTTCTTGCGCTACCAGGGTAAAAACCGGCATAAAAGCTACCGCCATGACCAGGAGCGAGGCAAAAATCGGCGGTCCAACTTCTTTCATGGCAGCAATCATAATGTTTTCGCGCGTGCCCTGGCGCAAGCCTTTTGACCAATCATCCAGGCGCTTGTGCACATTTTCCACAAAAACAATTGAAGCATCCACCATGTCGCCAATCGCGACGACAATCCCTCCCAGAGACATGATATTGGAGGTCAAACCAATCCACTTCATCGGGATAAAAGCGATTAGGACCGCAATGGGCAACCCAATGATCGGGACTAAAGCTGATGGCAGATGCCAGAGGAAAAATATCAGCATTAAGCTGACAATAATTAATTCCTGGATGAGCGAGTCACGGACCGTATCGATGGCAGCAGCAATCAAGTCAGACCGGTCGTAAGTCGTCACAATCTTTACCCCTTTGGGCAGGCCGGGCTCAATCTCCTTAAGTTTAGCCTTTACATTATTAATAACATGCAGGGCGTTTTCTTTGTGCCGCATGATCACGATCCCGCCAGCTACTTCGCCTTTCCCATCCAGTTCGGCAATCCCTCTTCTCATATCGGGACCCAAGGTTACCTGCCCAATTTGTCCAATCGTAACCGGTTCGCCATTCATGCCTGTGCTGACTACAATTTTTTCAATATCCTGCGTAGTTTTAAGATAGCCGCGGCCGCGCACCATATACTCTATGCCGCTCCACTCGACCAACCTGCCGCCAACATCATTATTGCTTTTACGGATGTTTTCAACGACTTTCATTAAAGGGATGTTATACGCCAGTAGAGCGCGGGGATCAAGATTGATCTGATATTGACGGACAAAACCACCCACGGAAGCGACTTCAGCCACGCCGGGAACCGATTGCAAATAATAACGCAAATACCAGTCTTGAAAACTCCGCAGATCAGCCAGTGAATGTTGGCCGGAGGTATCAACCAGAGCGTATTGGAAAATCCAGCCGACCCCCGTGGCATCTGGTCCTAATTCGACTTTGACCCCTTCAGGCAGACGTGGAACGATCTTGTTCAAATATTCGAGCGTCCGTGAACGCGCCCAATAAATGTCTGTCCCATCTTCAAAGATCACGTAAACATAAGAAAAACCAAAATCAGAAAAACCGCGGATCGCTTTAACTTTTGGCGCGCCCAAGAGTGAAGTGATGATCGGATAAGTTACTTGATCCTCGATAATATCCGGTGAACGGTCCCACTGTGAATAAACAATAACCTGCGTATCAGAGAGATCGGGCAACGCATCCAACGGGACATTGCGCAAAGCAAAAAAGCCGCCCAGACAGAGCGCCCCAACCAGGATGAAAACAATCAACCGGTTTTTGGCGCTGAATTCGATTATATATTCAACGAAGTTTTTCATAGGCTAATGTGTATGTTCTGTCCCCGCTCCTGAATTCAATCTTGATTCCGAATCAAGCAGGAAATTACCAGTGGTGACAACCATCTCGCCATCTTTCAATCCCGCAATAACTTCATAATAGCCTTGGGCCTTCTGCCCTAATTTCACATCCTGGCTAACAAATTTTCCACCGCCTTTTGCCACCACGACAATAGTTCTCTTGCCAGTGTTGATAACAGCCTCCTCATCAACCGCTAATTTATTTCCTAAACCGGCCTTGATAACCGCATTAGCATACATGCCCGGTTTTAACTTCTGATTTGGGTTGGCTATTTCCGCTCTGGCTTTCAAGGTCCGGGTATCAGGGTCCAGGACCTGCGACACGGCGACAATTCTCCCGGAAAGAATCTCCCCAGGATAAGCCACCGTATCGATCTCAACCGGGGTCCCAACCCTAACCAAAGCCATGTCATTTTCATAAACCGTAATATAGACCCAGGTTTTATTATTAGATAAGATTAAGTTATTTTGCGCTTTACCTTCTTTTTCCAGCGCCGCAATCTGTTCATCGTTCAGTCCCAATATTTTTAATTTATTCTTACCGGCTTCAAGCAAGACAGCATCACCAAGGCTAATCGCTCCAAGATATTCCTCTTCCGCCACATAGAGATCCGGATCATAGGCAATTATACCGACCGTTTTAATCTCTTTATTAAGAAAGCGGGGGCCAACTTTTTTGGTTACCACTCCCGCCAGCTTTTCTTCTTCTTGATTGATGGAGATTTCTCCTTCAGCTGCGCCGATTTCTTTCTTATAAACCGGGACATAATCCATCCCCATCTCGTCTTTCATCGGCACAGGAGAAGTTATCGCCGGATTCATCGGATTGCGGTAAAAGAGGATTTTTTTGTCTGTTGCCTGTCCTTCTTTCTTAGTAGGCGCGCAACCGGTCGACAAAATGACAAATGATCCGCCTAAGGCGGAACAAATGATAAATAAAATCCCAATAAATAAAAAATTAAATGGTTTGGATTTAAAAGATTTATTTGCCGTGCCTGCCGGCAGGCAGGGGTTTTGGATTTTGGATTTTGGATTTTGTCGAGTAGACATCTAAATTCCCTCCTTTAGGTTTTCTTTGTATTCTCTGTTGCTCCACTCTTTCGATTATTGTGGAGTGCCACACTATTCAACCATGGCGAAGTCATTTGACGCCCCTCACAGAACCGTACTTGC
>JACRKQ010000090.1 GCA_016219705.1 Candidatus Saganbacteria bacterium
ATCATCGGCAAGGGCCGTTGTTTATTTTAGGTAATTTTATTTGCCAGAAAATGCCCACCATCAACCCCATCAAAAAACAAGAGGTATTTTATTGTGAGATAAAAGCAGGGATTAGAGGGGTATTTAATATGGGAAGGGACACCCAAATCCCAAGAAATTCAACCGTATTGCGATTGCGCATCCACTGGTAGACCAGAACATCATCATCAAATTTTTTATAACTCTCGAAACTGTGCGTCCCTAAAGCAACAAAGCGGAACACGCTGGCTATGGCCCACAATATAACAATTGCCGCAGTCCAATCGCGATAGTGAATCCCGGCTTCATGATAAACCTCGGATAGTGTTGGGTATAATCAGAGTGATGGTTTGAGTCGCATGGGATCGCGCCACCATTTTTTCTTGCCGGCATGAACAGCATTGGGTATAATTAGAATAATGGTTTGGAAGACATCAAGCCACGCCACTGAATTATTATTGTCCTTTTGCTTCGTCCTCCTCCTGTTCACCACAAGTTGTAGTGAGCCAGGAACTTATCCCTCAACAACAGCCACAACAACTTCAACCTCTCTGACTACCAGCACCACCGTATTATATTCTACAATCGTTTTCTCCGGTTATACCTGGAATGTTAAGCACAATGACACCTCTGTTGGACCAGGACCAAACATTTTTTCCAACAGCTCCAATAATGTTTGGGTCGATACAGAAGGACAACTTCATTTAAAAATTACTCACCGGGACAATGCCTGGCAATGCGCCGAAGTGTATTTACAAAACTCTCTCGGTTATGGCAAATATATTTTTCAACTAGTCGGCCGACCCGACCAGATCAATCAAAACGCGGTTTTAGGCCTGTTTACCTGGGATGATACCTCATCTGATGCTGTCAGCCGTAATTACCGGGAGATGGATATTGAATTTACCCGCTGGTCTGATCCAGCCGCTAATAATCTCCAATTTACAGTCCAACCATATACCCGTCCCGGCAACACAAACTTTAAGCGATTTAATCTCGATTTAAGCGGACAAAGCAGTTCCACTCACTTTTTCCAATGGCAAAATTCTAACATTAGCTTTGAAAGCGCCAGAGGATACAATATAAATCCGCTCCCCGCTGATATTTTAGCCACCTGGGAATATTCCGGGATTGATCTCCCAAACAACGGACAGGAAAAGGCCAGAATCAATTTATGGTTAAATGAGGGGCGCCCGCCTTCAAATAACAGCGAGGTAGAGGTTGTTGTTCATATTTTTCAATTCGTTAGCCCCTAAAGCCGCGTGTTGACACAATATTCACGCCATAATACAATCAAAATCAACGAATAATGGATCTCTTTGACGTTAATGAAAAAGACTATAAGGCACAAAACGCCCCGCTGGCCTATCGCCTGGCTCCACGGACAATTGATGAGATTGTCGGGCAGGAAGAGATTATCGGACCAGGAAAACTTTTACGTCGGCTAATAGAAGCGGACAAAGTTTCTTCTGTTATCCTCTATGGCCCGCCAGGAACAGGAAAAACGACAATTGCCCGCGTGATTGCTAATTCAACAAAAGGCCACTTTGAATGGCTCAATGCCTCAATTGCCAAAGTCGAAGATATCCGTCGGGTTAGCCTGGAAGCTAAAGAGAGAATCAAACTTCACCGGACAAAGACAATTCTTTTTCTTGATGAAATTCACCGGTTCAATAAACTTCAACAAGATTCTCTCCTTCCCGATGTTGAAGAAGGAAATTTAATTTTAATCGGCGCCACCACCGAAAATCCGTTTTTCTACGTTAATTCCGCTCTTGTCTCCCGTTCAAATATTTTTGAAGTCAAACCGTTAACACCCGATAACTTAAGAACAATTATTACGAAAGCGCTAACCGACAAAGAAAGAGGCTTTGGAAATAGAAAAGTAAAAATAACAGACGAAGCCATCAATCATTTAGCTAGATTATCTGATGGTGATGCCAGAAGAGCTCTGTCTGCTTTGGAATTAGGCGTTCTTTCGACTCAACCAGATAAAAAAGGAATTATTAATTTTACTCTCACCGTCGCTGAAGAATCGATCCAGAAAAAAGCCTTGGCCTATGATAAGAAAGGCGAAGGCCATTACAATACCATTTCCGCGTTTATTAAATCGATGCGCGGGTCTGATCCGGACGCAGTATTATATTATTTAGCCAAGATGATTTATGCCGGCGAAGATCCCCGCTTCATCGCCCGCCGGATTGTCATCTGTGCGTCAGAAGACGTTGGCAATGCGGATCCCCTGGCCTTAGTTGTGGCCAATTCCGCCATGCAGGTGGCTGAATTTGTCGGCTTGCCGGAAGCAAGGATTCCTCTCGCCCAAGCTGCAGTTTACGTCGCCACCGCACCAAAAAGCAATGCGGCATACGTTGGTATAAATGACGCGATGAAAGATGTGGAAGCTAACCCCACACTTGAAGTTCCCAAACATTTGCAAAATGCCGTTTACGAAGGTGAGAAGGCTCGGGGTAAAGGCCAAGGCTACAAATATGCCCACGATTATGAAGGCGGCTATGTTGGTCAGGAATATTTACCTGTGACTAAGAAATACTATGTACCGAAAGATATTGGGTATGAGAAGAAGATAATTCAAAGAATGAACGAACTTAAGCATGACTAGATTACTTGGTTCTCACATGTCGACCGCCGGAGGAATAGATAAAGCTATTGACCACGGAGTTGCCCTGGGCTGCAACACAATTCAGATTTTTGTCAAAAATAATAATCAATGGCTAGGCAAAGAAATTCCAGCGGAGATGATCAAAGAATTTAAGCGGCTGCAGACGGCTAATAATATTTTTGTCTTTGCTCACTGTGGATATTTAATTAACTTAGCCGCTCCCCCATCGGAAAATCTGGAGAAATCGCTAGAATCGATGCGGCAGGAATTAGATTTGGCAGAAAGCCTTGGGCTTCCCTTTACAGTTGTCCATCCTGGAGCCCATATTGGACAAGGAATAGCCGAAGGAATCAAGCAAGCCACGGATAATTTTAGATCACTTATCGACCAGACAGAAGGCTATAAAGTCAAAATATTATTAGAGACAACGGCCGGACAAGGAACAGGCATAGGTTCAAAATTTGCGGAGTTAGCCGAGCTTTTTAAATTAATTGATCGGCCAGAAAGGACCGGCGTTTGTTTTGACACCTGTCATGTCTTCGCCGCTGGCAATGACATTAGCAATCCATTTGGTTATGAAAAAACCTGGGAAGAATTTTCTGCGACAATTGGCCTGGAGAATCTTATGGCTTTTCATCTCAATGATTCCATGGGCGAACTTGGCTCTCACAAAGACCGGCATGAACATATTGGTAAAGGGAAAATTGGGCTGGAAGGTTTTCGGTTATTGATGAACGATCAACGATTCGCCAATCTCCCCATGATTTTGGAGACACCTAAAGATCCAGAGATGAAGCTGGATACTATGAATTTAGCGACTCTGCGGTCGCTGATGGTTTAAGCCCCCGCGTCTCCGGTTGTGGTTCAAAAACTTTCTAAATTAAGCTCCACTCGGGAGAATTGATCCTCTCTTAATCCATATCTTTGCAGGCCGTTGGTCCCAACTAAAAGAAAAGCGCCATTGCCACCATAATTTGGGGCCAGCCCGGCGTCGATATTTAGATCGTGTCCCCCGGCATTAACCACAAAACTTCCATCCTCACTCGGTTCATGTCCGTGGACAATTAATAGTCGTCTTGGATCAAGCCCAAAAGATGAACCGATCGCCCGACAAACAGCGTGAACAAATCGAGGGTCACTTGACCTGACCCATTTTTTAAAGAACGGCCCTTTGGGTTCCTCAAACAATCCTGATTCTATAGCCAACACCGCCCGCGCCGCAGTCTGCATAGCCCGCATATAAAGCGGCGATTGTTCACCCCAGGCCAGCTCGCCTAAACGGTCAATCACTTTGGTGTCAGCTTCTAAGAACATCCTATCTCCGGTTTCGATAGCCCAGCGCCAGGCAGTCATGGCCGAATTCAAATCTCTTTCCAAGGCATCAAACATCTCTTTGCCTTTAGCGCCGTTATATTCGGCCAGCTCTCCTTCAGCCGTAATGGGAACGCCCGCATGCGTGAAGAGCATATCATATGGCGCACCTTCCGCCATTCGCAAAGTTGTATAAAATTCTCGATTTCCAACCATACATTCGATTAGCTGAAAATAGGCATGGCTCTCCATAAATGCTCTTTTAAAATATTCAACGACTTGCGCTTCGTCCTCGGTAAATTCCCGCAGCCCGCCCATTAGCCGGTAGAAATAATCGGTATCTCTTTCGTCAAGCTTGGCTTTCCCCGTTAACCGGTTAAAAATGTCCCGTTCGCCGGGCGATAATAAAGCAAGGTCATTTGTATGGAACAAGGCGCTTCTGATCCTTCGATCTGATTCATTCAAAACTACATCCGTATGTTGTGGAAATCTATAGGGGGCTTCGGCAATAATTTTCAAATACGTCGCCGCTGCTTCCATTGGCCTTGATAACTTTGACTTATAATCGCCGCGGGCATCGGCAAAATTACGGGCGGCAAATTCTTCCAAGGGAGAAAGAGCAATTCCCATCTGATGAGTTAAAAAATCTTGTTCGTTGTATCTCATCAGCCAGCGGACCAGTTCTATGGCTAAGCGGTTAATGCCAAGACCGGCGCCAAACCACATGGCATCGTGATTGCCTTGCAATCTTTGGGCGCCCATTAATTCTAACATTTGGTTCGCCGCCAGCGGCTCCGGTCCTCGATCAAGTTTATCACCGAGATCAATTTGCCGGAGGGGAACCGGTAATGCTAATAATCCACCCAATGCCTCTTCAACCGCTCCATGTATATCAGAGGTAACCAGAGCTAAAAACCGCCCTAATTCTCTTGGCAGTATGGCCGGGTTCCCCCTTATTCCCAAATGAAGATCTAAAAATCGCTTCGCCCATTTCTGGTCCACTGTCAAGGCTCTGGCTTCTCCCGTTCGTCCTAACATTTTATTTACCTCCTATAACCAAATTTATTTCGCCACCTGTTTCAAAAAATTTCATATAGTTTGCGTATAGGGGGGAGGGGATTGCGACGCTCCTCTCCCCATGCTAAAATTTATCATTATGCCAGAGTTAAAATTTGATAATAGTGCATTAGAAAAGCTGTGCCAGAAACACAATTTGAAACTTTTGGTACTACATGGTTCTTATGCCAAAGGCCAGGCAACCGACAAAAGCGATTTAGACATTGGCATTTTGGGACAAAAGAAAATATCTTTTAAAGAATACAGCTCGATCCTTAATGATTTTGGAGATTTATTCGGTGATAAATTTGATCCCGCTTTTCTAAATGACGCAGAGCCAATGATCTGTTATCATGTAGCAACAGCTGGTAGGCCTTTATTTGAATATGATAAAGGCGACTTTGCCGAATATAAATTACAGGCCATTAGCCGCTATATGGACACCAAAAAATTCAGAGAGCTAGAAAAAATCTACATAAAAAAGGCGGTCGGTAAAGCCTAACCATGGTAGATCAAGAGCTGGTCCGTAGAAAATTATCTCGCTTAAACATGTACCTTGATAAATTGGAGCCGATAATTAAGCGCTCACTTAATGAGTATTTGTCTGACTTTTACCTAAAGTCATCAGCCGAACGGATGATTCAATTAATTGTCGAATGCGCTTCAGATATTAATAGCCATGTCGTAGTTGAATCCGGCAACCGACCACCGGAAGATTACACATCATCGTTTATAAGAGCTTCAGAAGTCGGATTGATAAAGAGAGATTTAGCAGATAGAATCAAAGGCTCCGGTGGTATGAGAAATATTCTTGTCCATGAATACATGGATATTGACGATGAAAAAGTGTATAAAACGTTGCCGATTGTCCTCTCTGATTACAAAGAATATATTAGTCAAGTTGATGATTATTTAGATAATCTAAAATAATGCCCAAATCACACTACGAAGACCTCGGTTTTGCTAAGATTATCAGAATAAAACAATAATTATAAATATTTGTGCTATAATTACGTACATGGATAATACTTTACTAAAAGATGAAAAGTATACTGGACGTTATATAGCAATTAAAGATTTTGGAGACGAAACTGTTCTTGCTGATGGTAAAAGTCCTAGTGAAGTTTTTGAAAGTGCGAAACAAAAAGGGTACAAAGATCCGGTTATCTTATTTGTGCCGATAAGAAATATGGTACAAATTTACTAAGTATGCTCCGACAAGATATCCCTTTCATCCAAATTCATCCTAGTGATACTTTCAAACCTTGGCTTCCAGTCATAATAATAAACCCTCATAGCGGGAAAAAAATTAAAACCTACGGCCTTATTGATACCGGAGCTGATGAATGTGCCTTGCCGGCTCAATATGCTGATATTTTAGGTCATAATTTACAGAAAGGCCTACCGAAAGATATTTCTACTGGAAATGGGATTACGATCGCATATTCTCACACCGTCTCAATTGAAATCGATGGTTTCAATGTTGATAGCGTATTAATAGATTTCATGCCTAATTTATGTGTTCCCCTCCTTGGTGTTAAAAGTTTTTTAAGTAATTTTATTTTATCAATAAATTATCCGGCAAAAACTTTTTCTCTAAAAAATTAAGGTTTGGTTATTATGTCCACTTACGAAGACCTCGGTTTTGCCAAAGTCGACCACCACAGGATGAAGCGCAAAGGCTTCCCCGAAGTCATTTATTGCCAGGGAAAAACGCCAACTCAAATTGCCGCCATTGCCAAGAAAATTTGGGAGAAAGGACATGATGTTTTGGCCACTAGAGCCAACAAAAAGGCTTATTCGGCAATTAGAAAGGTTATTAAATCAGCTAAATATTATGAAGAGGCGAGGATTGTACTAGTTCAAAGTTCAAAGCTAAAAACTCAAAACGATAAGTCAAAACTCAAAGTTTCTATTATAACGGCTGGAACAGCTGATATTCCTGTTGCTGAAGAAGCCGCTGTTACCGCGGAATTTTTAGGGTTAAAAGTCGACCGCATTTTTGACGTCGGCATCGCCGGCCTTCATCGTCTCATCAAGAATCTAGACAGAATTAACGAAGCCAAAGTTTTGATCGTTGTCGCCGGTATGGAAGGCGCCCTTCCATCAGTCATTGGAGGACTGGTCGATAAACCAATCATTGCCGTACCGACCAGCGTTGGCTACGGCTCTTGTTTTGAAGGACTCTCCGCCCTCCTCACCATGCTTAATAGCTGTGCGCCCGGTGTTGCCGTAGTTAACATCGATAACGGCTTTGGCGCCGCAGTTATGGCTTATTCAATATTGAAAGTTAAATGAGCTTCACAGGCATTGCTGGTAAAAATTGACACCCCTTAGAATAAATCATATAATTTAAACGATCAAGATAACAAAGGGGGTTAACCCATGCCGACTATTTCAATGTTTTATGGGATAATAATCAGGCTTTTTTATTTTGATAGTAAAAAACATCACGAGCCACATATACATGCTGAATATCAAGACCAAAGCGCCATTATCAGTATAACCAGTGGACAAGTGATTGACGGTTCTATTCATCAAAACAAACTGCGATTGGTTTTGGCCTGGATAGAAATACATAAAGAAGAGCTTACTGCCAATTGGAAACTTGCTCTTGAAGGGCAACCAGTCTTTAAAATTGAGGGATTGAAATAAATATGATAAAGATTAAGAAACTTACGGCGTCAGATAATTATGAGCTATTAATAACTTTCGAGAATGCGGAAAGTAAAATATTTAATTTGGCTCCCTATTTAGAAAAAGGCATCTTTCACGAATTAAAGGATAAAGATTATTTTAAGTGCGTAAAAAACTCTGGTTACTTTATCAGTTGGCCAAATGAACAGGATCTAAGTTCGGATACTTTGTATTTTGAAGGCAGGAAAGTAAAAGACCCCCATCACAAATAGTAGAATTATTTATCCACATAGTCGAGAAGGAGAGGCTCTCATAAAATCAAATGAAAATCGCTTATTTTGACTGCTCGGCCGGGATGGCGGGGAATATGATGCTGGGGGCACTGCTCGATGCGGGGCTGGACCAAACCTACTTACAAAAAGAACTACTTAAACTTCAAACATCCAACATCCAACTTCAAAACAAATACCAAATAATAATTAACAAATGCCAAAGAAATGCAATCAATGGCACATATTTTGATGTCAAAATAGAACATGAGCATCATCATCGAGGGCTCAAAGATATCCTGAAAATAATCAATCGGAGTAAATTAAGCAAACAAGTTAAAAAATTGAGTGCCAGAATATTTAGACGCCTGGCTGCAGCCGAGAGCAAAATGCATGATGTCCCCATCAACCAGATCCATTTTCACGAAGTCGGCGCAGTTGATGCCATCATCGATATTGTTGGCACATGTATCGGGTTGGAAAAACTCGGCATTGAAAAAGTCTATTGTTCCCCCATTCCCTTTGGCAAAGGAACAATCAAACATGCCCATGGCATTCTCCCCAATCCCGCCCCCGCCACAGCCGAATTATTAATGGGGGTGCCGATTTACCAGGAAAATGTCACCGGCGAGCTGGTAACTCCCACTGGGGCCGCCATCATCACCACCATTGCCGAAGATTTTATTAATCTACCAAGATTAGAATTAGAAAGGTGCGGTTATGGAGCTGGGTCAAATCATTATACTGGCTTAACCGGCTTTTTGGCGCTCTATATTGGAGAAGCTAAGCTGCCCGCCAAAAGAGATACCGTTCTTCAAATCGAAGCCAATATCGACGACACTAATCCTAAACTTTACGATCAGATCATTGCCAGTCTTATGAAAGCCGGCGCATTGGATGTAGCAATCATTTCCATTATCATGAAGAAGAAAAGAGCGGGAATTAGTCTAGTCGTGATCTGCAGGCCGCAAGATCGCGAGCAAATTATTGCCAAGATTTTTGAATTAACAACTACTTTTGGGGTTAAAACATTTATCGTTCCCAGGGAGACACTTAATCGTCACCTAAAAACCGTAAAAACCAAATATGGAAAAGCTCGGGTGAAGATTGGAACCCTGGGTCAAAAAGTCGTTACAATTGCACCAGAATATGAAGATTATAAGAGATTGGCAGAGAAGCATAATATTCCAATTAAGCGATCTTACAAGGACGTTTTTTACTCAAGTTTTACCCTCTGAAATACGATAATATAGTGTATGATAACCTTTGGAGTTGCTGCGACAAAAATTGGCATGCCTATTCGACCCCGCGCCGTAGGCGCACCGCCACAATCTCCAATTCGACCCCAGATGCCCGAGGCGCTCAAATGCCGGCTTTTGGCTATTCTTGCGCCGCTAGACACAACGCTGTCCCTTGCTAAGTTGGCGATTACCATTATAAATAGAAATACAAGCGAAATAATGACTTCAGGCGTCGCTAAGGATCATCTAATTTACGCTTTGGCAACTTCCGGCGAAAAGATAGCCATATTAAGTGCTCAAAATATTTTATTATCACTTATTAAAAGACCACAAAATGACATTGATAGTATCACAATCAGGCAAACAATTAAAACCATTCGCGATCCGCAAGCAAGAAAAAACATAGAAGAGGCCTTGGAAAAAGAGGCTAACTATCCCAATAAATATGGCAAAAAATCGCTCGACGCTGCAATGTTGCTGGAACATCTATACGGCGCATCAGGAATTTTTAATCGGGTTTATCAAATTATTTGCAATCAGAATAGATATCCAGATCTTTACTTAAATATTTTATTCAAAATTTATAACAAGGATGTCGAATTTCTAAAAAACGCGGTTCACGATGGATCTCTGGGTTGGGATTTAAACTTTCTCGCTGTCAGAGGTTTGTGTCAGATTGGAGCTAAAAGTGAAGCTGCTGTCCAAATAAGAAAAATTGATCAACAAATTAATAATCCTAATTATGTACTCACGCGTAAAACCTGGGCCGAAGAAGGAGCATTATTAGCCGGCGCAACCGGTGATCCAAATATTTTATATCTCATTGAAAGACCTGCCGTGCCTGACAGGGTAAAAGCCGAAGCCTTAATGCTTTTTATTAAAAATTATGATGGAACAACAAATTCCCCTCCTCCCCCCGACGAAGCCGCCGAACTGGTTAAAATTATTCAATCCAATAGCCCAAGAAGAGTCCCGCACGCAGATGAAGGGCGTTTAAACGGACGGGTCACGACACAGAATATCCCTAACCGAGAAGGCGAAGAGTTTGCGGAATTACCGGCTGATGAGGCTGTTGCGCACGGGTGGAGAATTATTCAAGGCCGCCCTCCCCGCGAAACACCGAATGGACAGCTGCTCTTTGTCTGCTGTCGTTCCCTGGCTTATCCCCAAAATATTCCCGTTCGAACAATTGTTGTTGATCCAGTATTATTGTCCGGCAGTTATCGTCAGCAAGCAGCATTAACGGTGGGAACGCTAGCCTGGCGGGCTCTTCAGGCCGCCGGCCGGGTCCGCTTATTGATTGGCGACAGGGAATACTCCATTCCAGCGACCAAAGATACGCTTTTAGCAATAATTCGGAAGATCATTAATTATAATGTTTATCCTGTGGCTAGCACCGTCAAAGAGTTTGTTGACGGTATTAGATCGGTCACAGGCGAAGTTCTGGCTGTTTCATCATTCCTTGGAGAACAGGCCAAGGCTTTGGCGGTAATTCCCCGCGCCTGCATTCCCGTAGTGGTGGAAACGCCAGATGA
This sequence comes from Candidatus Saganbacteria bacterium, assembly GCA_016219705.1. Classification (GTDB taxonomy): domain Bacteria; phylum Margulisbacteria; class WOR-1; order O2-12-FULL-45-9; family O2-12-FULL-45-9; genus JACRKQ01. Next base: position 10,688 of record JACRKQ010000090.1, read on the forward strand.
CGCCAACGTCCTCGAACCAATTATTATAATTAAAGGACATAGTTTTAATTTAGATAATGATTCTACAAAAAAATATCTCGATGATCAAGTTTCGGCATTAACGCAATCCCGAGCAGCAGCATTAAAGCCACACCCTCTGTCTTTTGTTGCCGATGCAAAGGGAGCTGGTCCCGCTTTAGTCACTGGTATTGTTCAACAAGATAATGTTCGAGGGAAAAGAGCTTTGCCCGCGACACAAACCCAAGGAGTAGCGTCTGGAAGTGAACCTGTGTTTTTAACAGATTTAAACCGTTCTCAACAGTATCAATTTACAGCCATAATAAATGAAATAATCAGAATATTGCGCCCATCGTCTGACCCGACCGAAGCAGAGAGAAAGTATCTGCAACTCTTGGCCATTGTGGAAAAAGCTAACGAACCGGAACTTCTGGAGAAATTACAAACAGTAAAAAATCATGATATTCAAATCTGTGCGCTGATAATTTTTGAGTTCGCCTTACGCCAGGGCTGGCCCATGATTCTTGATCTAACATATTTGATCTTAGGTAAATTAGAAACAGCCGCCACTGATCCCGCGGAAAGATCAAATTTTAAGTCCTTAAGAAATAATATGGGAGAAAAAATATCTCTCCTCCCTGATTCCCCCGCCCAGGCCCCGCTCGCCAGTCGTTTAGACTGGTCAAATATAACCTACGCTATGCTTAATGTCTTTGTGGAATATGCGCATCCAAAAACTACTCCTGCCGCCAGTTCACCTCCAACAGAAACGGCGCCAATCAATACCGCTGCTCCCTCAATTTCAGCGGTCGATCAAGCGGAATCACCTTTAGACCAAGAGCCATGGGCAAGAGCGACCGGGGCAACAGGGAGAGCAATTTACTTAGCCGCCGGCCTACCAGAGATTAACGCAGATCCAGCACATCAAAGATTTTTTCCTCACTCCGCTGTAACATCTGAAAAATTGGCTGAAGATGGCGGTGCTGTGACTATAACACTGGAAAAACTTGCCGCTGTATCTGATGATATTGATCTTCGTCCCTGCGGCGGCGCACACTTTAGACAAGAAGGAGAAAGGCTGACAGCAACCGCCAACACGGGAGAATTACCAGAACAAGTAAGAGATAGACTGGGCCAATCGTTAAAGGAATTTAGGGCTGGCCTGCAGGCTGAAGATCCTGTCTTTTATAGCGACGCGACCGCAACCTGCGGCACAGCTAACGGCAATTGGCTGGCTCTCTTGGATAATCCCGAGGCTTTGCGCCGCCTCGGCATCCCAGCTAAATTGGCTGACGAATGGCGCGAACTTTTTATCAGCCTTGAAAGAGACGGCTTGTCAGCGCAAGAAGTGATCATTTTAATTCGCAATTATGTCATCCAGCGCTTTCATTATCACCGTTACGCAGAGGGTTCAGTCGAATATTTGCTTTATCAAGCCTTAATGGAGCGGGTAAACCAAGGCCAATGCAGTAACGAAGAATTATTAGCTTTTATCTTACAATATGGCGGCGGAACGTGTATGGAGATGAGCCGGATTGGGCTAACCATGCTGCGACTTTTAGGGCTTCCTTGCGGGATGCAAAAAGGCTGGGTAGTGGGAGAAGGCGGACTTGTCCCTCATCTTGGACACAATTGGGTAGAAGCGCTCTTGCCGTATGCTACGGATAAATTATGCGAAATTCCTGTTGAGTTTTCTGATTCATGTGCGCCGGCAGAAGCTAGAATCGAAGCGCAAGCAGAAGCAGCTAAAGTAATTGAGCATCAAGCCGCCATAGCAAAAGAAAGAGAAGCCCAAGTCACCGCTAAAGAAGCCGCCAGACCAGCTATTGATAGATTTTGGGATCAGGCAAATACACAAACTCGAGTAAAAATTATACGCGCCCTAAGGATGCTGCTTTTTATTATCTTCGCCAACCGTGAAAAAAAAACGGAGACCTGGGAAGAGATGATAATTTCTCAATTGACCGCTTTTGGCCACAGATTATCACAACCAGCCAGCCAGAGCGAAGTTAAAATATTATCGGAACTTGGCCATGATTTTATCCCCTCCCGCTACCTTGGTCAAAAGTTGATGGCACCTAAAATGAGAAACAATTTAGATGTGAATAAAGATCTGATTAATCTATGGTATTTTAGAACAAGATCGGCTTGTCCTGACCTGCCGCCGCTTAAAGCACTTTTCAAATTAGAACGAACTATACCCATTCGTAATGGGTAAACGCCAGTCTTTACCGAACGCCCGGGGAGAAATACACGGTTCAGAAAGAGCCATCATCCGCGGCAAGCGGGGCAGAGGATGTCTAAAGACTCCTCATCAAGGAATAAATTGGCAACGGGACTGAAACACTTTTTGCAGCAGGGGTTCTCTAAATCCTTTATGATAGGATTCCAAACAAAATTAATTTCTCTTGACTTCTTTTTGCAGCGCAAAAGAGTTTTCAGCGCAACAACAGGAATTATTACTCTTAAAGCGGAGAAAGGCTTAAAATTTACGTTAATTTGATAACGTGTCTTTTGATCAATAATTTTTCTCTCTAGTTCTTTTTCCGTAAAATCCAGCCGGGATAATTCTTTATCAAAGTTTTCATTATTAGTCTTTTTTTTAGCAATTTTTTTATCTATTTCTTTGATAATGGCGTTAAAATAATCACTAAGCCTTTTAATATCTTTCTCCAGTCTGTAATTTAAGCTTTTCTGGAAATCAGCCAATTCCTCCTTCAAGATCTTTTCTATTGCCATAGAAACCATAGAAAATACGACCTTTAATGGGCTGGGCGGCAAGAGCGTCTCTACTTCCAGCGCGGCATTGGTTTCATCAATAAATAATGCTTCAAACTCGTCATATAAATTATTTACCAAAAAAAGATTGTGTTCATTTATTGCCACCGAAGTTAGCCCGTCTTTTCTTTCTTCTGAAACGGCGGTATATTTATAATTAAGAATGAGATAAGAACAGGTGGACGGTTTTATTTCAATAATTTTATAGGTTGAATTAATAAAGTTTAGCCGCTTTTTAAACAATTCTTCCAATCTCGCTTTTTTTAAATACAAACTAGAAACAGCTGTTTGCGAAAAAATTGTTTTCTCTTTAAGCGAAACGCCCAGTTGCTCAAGCAGGCTGGAATTATAATTGAGAACCAGGCTGTTTTCTTCCATCAAAGGGCGTGGCTCGAAATAGAATTTGTAATATTCGTTAATGTTCAATTGTTGGGCAAGCCCGTCGGGAAAAACAACTTCCATAAGACTGTCAACCTGAGTCTCCACATATCCACCCAGAAACTCAGACAACTGCTGGACATATTGCGAAATATTCTTGTAAATCATTTAAGTTTCATAATTATCGGAAAACAATTCTTGATCTAGCTTTTTTACCTCAAGATAATCTTCTTTCGCTCTGGCAAGTTCATCCCCTAGATTATCAAATTTTTCGTTAAGTTCATTCAGATCGCTTGACTCAAGCCAGAGACTTAAAATTATATCGCTAAATTCAGTTTCAGTTTTTAGATTCCCCAAAATACTGCCTATCTCTCCGATAACCAGTTCAAACATATTGATCTTGCTTTCTAATATTTTAAGCAGCTGATCTTCTATGCTGTCTTTCAGACATAAATTAAAAATAAAGACATTCCTTTCCTGTCCAATGCGATGGATCCGGCCAATTCTTTGCTCAATTTGCATCGGATTCCAAGGTAAATCATAATTAATCAAAGTGTTGCAAAATTGCAAATTCCGCCCTTCTCCGCCTGATTCAGTGGAAAGCAAAATCTCTGCCGTGTCTTTAAAAGACAAAATGGCCTCTTCCTTTTCTTCTTCTGACAGGAGGCTGCTGAATGCGACAAAACTAATTTTCTCCTTTTCAAAAAGGAGTTTTAAATGCTCCAGAGTTTTCAGAAAATGGACAAAAACTATTTTTTTGTCATTGTTTTTCTTTATGAGTTCAAGGAGTTTTTTATCTTTTTGATTGACCACAACAGCTTTTATTTTATCAAGCAACGCGGCGGCAGAATGATCTATTTTTTTCTCCTCTATTAGCTTTTGTAGTAAACCAGCCAGCGCCGGAAAGCTGCTGCTTGCCTGCCGCAAACAAACGGAAAGCGTCAATCGATCTAGATTGGAAGCTTTTAAAATCGCGCTTAATTCGAGATACAGCGCCCGCTCTGCTGGTAAAGGCTCGACCACAAAGGTTTGCGCAAACCTTGTGGGCAGATTAATATCAACCAGCGCCCGGGTATTTCTGATCATCACCTCTCTTAAGAGCTCTCTCAACATTTCAGCGTTTTTGGGTTTTTTAGGATCATCGTTGTCCACATATTTCAACTTAAAATCTTTTTCAGTTTTCAATATCCCCGGCTTTAACAGAGTTAGGAGGTTGAAAAGCTCTATTAAATTGTTTTGGACGGGGGTCGCGGTAAGCAAAAATATGAATTTCTTCTTGATGGAATTTACAAGCTTCCAATTCAGGGTGCTGGTGTTTTTTAGGTGGTGGGCTTCATCGACCACCACCAGGTCAAAATTTTCACCGGTAAATTTTTCAAAATTGTTTTTAGATTTTGCATAACTTATTGAAGCGATAATCAGCGGAAATTGAAATAAAGGCGATTTTTTTACATCGCTTTGTTCGCTGGTCGCAAATTCAAGGTCAAATTTAGAAAGCATTTCGTCTTTCCATTGAAAAACCAGAGAAGCCGGGGCAAGAATTAAAATTTTTTTTGCCAGCCCGCGCAGCGCATATTCCTTAATTAAAAGCCCCGCCTCAATTGTCTTTCCCAAGCCAACCTCATCGCACAAAAGAACTCTGCCGTGGAAATATTTTAGAACTTTTTTTACTGTTTCAATTTGATGCCAATATTTTTCGATCTTTGTGTTGGCTAAGGAAAGCAGTTGATCATAATCCTTTAATAAGCTGACATAATGATAAGAAAACAAAAGATCATAAAGTTTTTTTTCCTCCGGTTGATTTTTCTCTATTAATTCAATAATATCAGTTTTCTGAGGAAAAAAAGAAATTTTTATCTGGTTGTCTGCGATCTCTGTCAGCTGAGAATGTTTATTCAGTTTCGTTTCCCCATTCACTCTTCACGAATAAGCCTCGCCAGTATACCCATTCGTAATGGGTAAACGCCAGTCTTTACCGAACGCCCGGGGAGAAATTCTGGGCCCAGGGGGTGATTGCCGGCGTTTATATTCAGAACGATCGATCATCGCGATCATTTTTTTTACCGTTTTAGGATCAAAGCCTTTAGCGACAATCTGCTGGCCGCTCTTATTTTCCACAACATAAAATTTAATAATTTCATCAAGAATATCATATGGAGGTAAAGTATCTTGGTCTTTCTGGTTAGGTTTAAGCTCTGCGGTCGGTGGCCGATCAATTATCGATCTGGGAATAATCTCTTTTTCCTGATTGCGCCAGTTGGCCAGGCAATAGACCAGAGTCTTGGGAACATCTTTTAACACATTAAATCCGCCAGCCATATCACCATATAAAGTGGAATAGCCGGTTGATGTTTCTGATTTATTACCGGTTGTTAAAACTAGCCAATTAAATTTATTCGATAAGGCCATCAGATAATTTCCGCGAATTCTGGCCTGTAGATTTTCTTCCGTAATATTAGCCGGCTGCCCCTGAAAGTTCGGCGTTAGCTCTTCCAAGTAGGCCTTAAAGATTTTTTCAATCGGCATGACTTTTAACGGCACCCAGAGCTTATCCGCCAGTCGCTGGGCATCACGAAAGCTCTGTTCTGCCGAGTATTGCGAAGGCATATAGATTGTATGAACATGCTCTTTGCCTAGCGCACTAACAGCAATCGCCAGCGTTAAAGCCGAATCGATCCCCCCAGAAACGCCAATGACCACATCAGAAAAATGATTTTTATGGACGTAATCGCGCACTCCCATGACTAAAGCCTGATAAACATCTTCTGTTTCTGACATCCAAGGCTGGATTTTCCCTTCTGCCCGCAAATCAACTATCAGTATTTCCTGATGATATTGATGGGCCGCGGCAATAATCTGCCCTTTAGCATTAACAACCATACTCCCTCCATCAAAAACCAGTTCGTCCTGACCTCCGACTAAATTCAAATAAGCAATCGGACATTTGATTTGTTTCGCTCGTTGTTTGAGAATTTTTTCTCGAGTTTTAATTTTGCCAACATGATAGGGAGAGGCATTAATATTCAGAATCAGTTTGGCCCCCTGCCGCGCAGCTTGGATGTATGGCCCCTTTTCTATCCAAATATCTTCGCAGATGCTCAAGCCGATTTTAAGCCCTTTGTAACTGACAACGGCAACTTTGTTCCCCGGCTTAAAATAGCGTCTTTCGTCAAAGACAGAATAATTGGGGAGATTCATTTTATGGTAAACGGTTTTAATCTTGCTATTTTCAATAAAAGCCGCGGCATTAAACAAATTTGTGCCTTGACGATCAACAAAACCTAGATAGATGGCAATACCTTTACCAATTTTGGCAATCTCTTTTAAAGCAGTTAGATTATCAGTCACAAATTGTGGTTTGAGGAGCAAATCTTCCGGCGGATAACCAGTAATGGCTAATTCTGGAAAGAGGACAACATCGGCAGCCGTATTTTTTGCATCCTGGATGGTCTGTTTAATTTTGGCCACATTGCCAACTATATCTCCAACTGTAAGATTGAGCTGTGCCAGTGCCAGTTTCATTGAGAATGATTATACACAATTTAGAGTTAAGACAAAAGAGCTCCGCCGTCCACAACAATCTGACTACCGCACATATACGAAGACATCTCCGAAGCGAGGAATAAAGCGACTTTCCCAATCTCATCAGGCTCACCCATTCTGTGCATCGGTATTTTGTTTAAAAAAACCTCCATGACTTTTGACATATCTATTCCTTGAGGCGCATTTGTTTGAGCGTCTTGCACCCCTTCGGTTAAAATTCCACCCGGAGCGATCGCATTAACCTGAATATTGTGGGGAGAAAGCTCCAGCGCAATATTTTTCGTAAAGCCCCAAACTCCATGTTTGGACGCGTCATAATGGGCTAAGCCGACCATTGAGGGGTGTAAGGAATCAATCGAGGTGATGTTGATGATCTTCCCTCCCCTGTTGGCTTTAATCATCTGTTCAGACGAATATTTTGTGCAAAGGAAAACGCCTTTTAAATTAATTGCTATAACTCTCTCAAAATCAGAAAGGGACATTTTGGAAAGGGGGACATTAGGAAAAATACCGGCATTGTTGACCAAAATATCTAAAGACCCAAACAAATTTACTGCGGCCGCGACCATCTTTTTGACGTCATCCTCTTTTGAAATATCCACACATATGGCTTTAGCCTTCAAGTCTGTTTCCGCTAATTTAGCGGCCGCCGCGGCCGCTTGATCTCCATTTAAATCAGCGATCAGCACATTCGCGCCCGCTTCCGCCAGCCGGTTGGCAATCCCAAAACCGATTCCCATAGCCCCGCCGGTAACAATGGCCGTTTTCCCACTAATATTTAACAGATGATTTAATGGCACTAATTTCTTATCGCTCATTGGTAATAATTATACACAATTGCCAATTTTTCGTCTATAATGATATTTGTTATTTCCCGCCGCAGGCGGGCGTGGCCCCATTGTCTAACGGTTAGGACGCGGCCCTCTCAAGGCCGAGGCGGGGGTTCGATTCCCCCTGGGGCTAAGATACTTCCATTATTTTTACGTCCCAGCCTTTTTCAACCACCTGTTCGCCAAATGACCTGGTTAAAGTCAAAAGTGATTTTAGAGCGGACTCGACAGCGGTCCCTTTTTCAGTCTTTTCCATTCTCACAATATTTAACACCTCACCTAACAAAACGTAGGCGTCTTTGGCATTTTGATTAACCCTTAAAGACTCGGCCCAGGCCGAATAAGCCTCTTTAGTTAATCCAAGTCTCTGGTAACATTTCTCAAGCTCAACCCAGGAAACATCTGAACCCGGTTATTTTTCCCCCGGCAGGGAGAGCTTGTGGTTTTCCTTCTACTATAATTTTGCAACGTCAAAAGGTTCAGTAATTACGTCTGTAAAAGAAGAGATATCTTTATGGGCCTGCCGGTATTCTTTAACTTGTTCGGCGATGCGTTTTTTTTCTCCAGCTAAGCGGAGGCGGGTAAAATAAAGATCGCCCATTTTAATAATAACAATCGCCGCCAAAAGTCCCGCCAAAGCAATGAGAAAAATTTGAAGATATTTTATTAATTTAGCCGTGAATTGGCCCATAACTAAAATTTCTGAAAAATCCGGTCGGATATTGACTTCAGATATAAGAGGGTATAAAAGATAGCCCCAAAAAATCAGCAGGGAAACAATAATAATAATCTTATAAAAATTGTCTTGTAATTTCATCATGATATTTTAAGGGGGTGAGGTTTTTACCCCCACCCCCTCGTCCTAAAAGGCTAAAATTTTATCCGAACAGCTTATCCAAAAGTTCTGCTGCTTTATCTTTGGCGCCTAAACCAAAGGCAATGGCAAAAGTCAGGGCAACCGCACCCACCACCAACTGCATGGAGGAGATAATCCAACCTGCAGAAACGCCTAGCTGGCCTAACGCCGCCAGAAAAGCAAAAATAATAATTGTGTACTGCACGATCTTCGCTAATGTACCCGCATTCGATAAACCAATATTATTCAAAATGACCAAAACTATGGCAGCAATGAAAATTGCCACAAAAACACCGATCCCCAAAATATAGACCGCCGAAAGAACCGCTGGAAGATAGGCAAGTAAACTTCCCAACAATTCCTTTGCCGAAACCAGCCCTAAGAGATTGGCCGCGGTGGTTACGGTCACAAAAATTGTCAGCCAATAAATTAAATCTCCCAAAAGCTCAGTTGCTCCTTTTTTGAGCCCACCTTTAGTTAAAAGCTCGCTAAAACCTATCCTCTTCGACCCTTTGTCAAGCTGGAGGGCTTCAAATATTTTTATTACCGACCATTGCAGTCCCCGGGCAATCAAAAGACCAACAAGCAATAAAACCAGCGCAGACAGCAAATTCACAAGCAGCGGAGAAACAGTCAATAAGACTTCCTTAATCGGCCTTAAGAAACCTAAATCGATTTGCAAATTCATACTCTTACCTCCTTACTAAAAAAATCCGAAACCCTAAGCACTAAATCCTAAACAAATTCAAAATTCTAATTTCAAATATCCCAAACAATTTATAATTTTTGATTTAGGGTTTAGTATTTTCATTCGCTGAGCATCACCTCCTTTATTTTCCAGCCTTCACGACTTTTGTTTTTAATCTTCCAAACAGCCTTTGCCACAACTTTACTAAAATAAACCAGACAAATTTAAACGGCCAAAAGCCATCTATTATTCGTGGTTCGTTAAACTGGCAAAAAGCTTCTTTCTGAAACCTAGAAATATATAAACCCAGCAAACTCTTGCCAATGGTCAACTCTTTTTTTTCCTTCACCTACACCACCACTTTAGAGATAAGATATCTTCCTAATTCCTCAAACTGCTCCTTTTTCTTGCCATAGAAAGGAAGCAATTCCTGATATTCTCTTACCTTGCCGGTATCTTTTATTTCCGCGACCTGGATATCTTTTGGCAAACGGCTTTTGACATTATGGTAGGCGCCCATAAAAAGAATGCCTGTCTCGCCTTGGCCCAGAGTTTTATCTATCCTCCCGGCAATGAATTTGTCTCTCTGATTTAAAAGCCGATTTTTAACCATTTTATATTTTAAGAAGGCGATTAATTTCAGCATGAGAGTCTTGGCCTCGGTTAAAGCGACCAATCTGTCTCTTTCTTCTTTAACCAGCTTAAAATCTTCTGTTTTAACCAATATCGCTCCCCGCTTTATAAGGCTTAAAACCAATTCGTGATTTTTACTCCCGTTCATCGCCCCAGCTTCAATTATCGCTTTCCCAATTTCATCTTCCCCTACCATCCCATCCTGGTAGATATTCATCTCTTTCACGTCTATACTTCCAAAATAATCCATTAACGAGTCCCAAAAGCCAGCTATTGTTTTTTGATGCTTTTCCCAAACTTCTTCACCCAAGCTGGCCAGGCCTCTTTTTTTTACTTCTTTTGATAGACTGCCTAAGTCCGCGCTGGTATGGATAATCGGCGCATAAATAATGGTTCTCATGAATTATTTTATTTTGCTTCCAATCGCTCTAATCTTTTCTTTAACGCCTTGTTTTCATTGACCATGGCTCGGTCTTTAGCTTTGGTTGATAAATAGGAATCCTGCTGCCACCAGTTGATCCCCATTTCCAGCGCTTTGTCAACGGAAGCGATTAAAAGCCTTATTTTAATATTAAGCAAATCAATGTCGGCCAGCTGAATTTTGATATCTCCGGCGATCACAATCCCCTTATCTAAAACCCGCTCTAAAATATCAGCCAGATTAGTCGCTTGGTTGGCATGCATCATTTGCTGGGTCATATTTTTACTCCTTTTTTTGTTACGCTAACTTTTTTGCTTTTATAATCAAATCAGCCGTTTCCTTCTGCATATTGGCAATGAAATCGCAATTCTGGCAATCCAACTCTTCGCCGTTATAATCCAGACAAGAAAGGAGGGCTTCCGCTTCTTTTCCCAGTTCAGAAGCCAAAACAGCTTTTTCTTCAATTCCTTTGGCCGCATTAATTTTATCCGTAATAGCTCTTATTGCCACCTCTTGTTTTTTAAATATGGAACAAGTTATTTTAGAATCCTGTTCATGTCTCACATCAAATCTCCTAAAGGGCCCAGATTCAAATTCAAATCCTCATCTTTAAGCCCGAAGATCTCTTTTAATTCTCCCATTTTAATTTCCAGCTTCATCAAGGTTTCGCCAATATTTTCTACCTCCACGTCTGAAAGAGACCCCCCCTCAATCCTTCGCAGGGCTTGTTTTTCCATCAATTTTCTGATCAATTCGACCAGAGTAAGGACCAGTTTTGCCAGCCCTTTCTCTACATTTTTGGGATCAATATTGAGTCTGTTAGGCAAAGCTCCCTTCAATTCCATTTTAAGTTGACTCCTGCAAAGGTCCAATCTTGGGCGATCCGCTTAATTTCTCCATCGTCTCCACGGAACTCAACAAAGCGCGGAGACCCAAATAAACAAGATCTACATTCGCAACAGAAATAACAATATCCCCGGATATAACCACTCCGGCTTCCAAAACCCGATCCAGGATTTCCAACAAAGAAACCTCTTTTGATTTATTATAAACATTATTCATTATTAATCTTCTTATTTGCAGACAGGCCCCTCGACTTCGCTCGGGGTAAACAAAAATTATAAGGCGGCCAGGGACCGCTCACATCAAGGCTAATTCCTTTTTCTTTCCCGTCAGGGTTAAGACGATCCGCCTCCTGATTAAACCGGGTAACTTGATCTTTAGCCACCAAATAGGCCGCATTTAAAATCATTTCTCCTTTTCTGCCTGTAACTTCTTTGGGTAAAACCCGGTTGAGGCGACTCTCTTCGCAATGCTGACCTAACTGATCAAAACTCTCCTGAATATAAGTGTTAAGGGTTTTACTTAAAACAACATCCAATAATTCTTCCTTTTTTTTCTTTAAGATAAAGGCCTTGCCAGGGGATGAGGCATTAATTTCATCGTCAATCTTTTTTATTTCTTCATTTTGCACGTCAACGGTTTGTTTCAATTTCTCCTTATCGCAATAAACTTTTACCCCCCATTCTTCTTTATCCGCCAGCTGGTCCAGATCAGTTTTAAACTCATCCTCATGCTCAACCAGCATAGCTTTCAAGTTTTGTTCATTGTTAAACAGGGTCCCGAACTTAAAGGGGATTACACCGGCTTGTTCCATAATTTGTTCAATTACTTTCTCATGTAAAACAGCCAGCTGCTTGATCCACTCCAGATTAGAGAGGTTCTTTTCCAGATTTGCCTGATCAAATTCTTCTTCCTTCTCTTCACTGACCACGGCATAAAGCCCCTGTTCACTGATAAAATAAAGGCCGCGAACCAATTCCTTGGCGCCGTTTAGATTGGGCTCTTTATTAGTTATACAATATACATAGATAAGCATTGGTGCTGTTATTCGCTCCCTCTCCCCGCCTTAGTTCTTTCGTAGGACTCGACTTCCAAGGCGGAATCTAATTTGACGCTGTAGAAGTTCCGGTCCTGGGTTTTGGTCGGAAGCCCTAGTGATTTTATAAAGGAGCTCTCCTCATATACTTCGGCCTCGCACTCCCAGCCAGTATCAGCCTTGGAAACTTTAACGACTTTTACATCTTTCACCTTCAGGACTCTTTTCAAAAAATCAGCGGCCTTTTCCCCGACTGTTTCAATATTCGCCATTTTCACTCCCCCCTTTCTGCTAAAACCTGATTTAAACGCGCTAAAAGATCTTCTTCTTGTCTTGCATATTCCTCTTGGCTGATCTGGCCCAGATCTAGTTTAAGCTGTAACTGCATTAGATTTTCCTTGATGCGATCCTCGTCGTACAATTCTTTTTTTACTAGCTCATCGATTTTTTTCGCCACCATGAGCACCGGTTGCAAAGGCAAAAATAATATGTCATCGATTATGAACATGAATATTTCCCCGTTGGACACTGCGCATAAGTCGAAATGTCGATTATTAAATTCACAAAATTAAAAGGCGGCAGGTTGCCGGTATATTTAAATCTTATAAATCTGCCATATTTGTCATCCAGCTCGTTAACCTTTACATCAAACTCCGCCTCTTTCTCCCTTTTTACCAAAAAGGCGGCATTAATGATCATGATCTCGCCATAGCAATTATTTTTCTTTACCTCCTCTGCTACAGAGATTAAAGATTCTAAAATGAGCTCTTTATAAATCTTATTTTCCTCACGCAGGGCGGTTTCCACCATTTTTCCGATTTCCATGCGCTGACCATAGGTTTTAAGCGGCGGCAATATTTCAATCTCGCTTTTTAGCCGTTTGATATCTTGATATTTTTCTGCAACTTCCGCATAGATAGCTTCTTCTTTAAAATGCGCCATTAATCCCAGCTCTCTTTTTTCTTCAACCCTGTCAAAAAGAGGCATAAGCCTATTCTTCTCGCCTTCTAAAATCTTCCTGACCACGTTTTCATTTTCCGCAATAGTGCAAAAGCGAACCGGTAAAACCGTGTATTCCTTCATCACTTCTTCTATGGCCTTTTCATGCGCCAGGGTATTGTCCCGGGAAACGGCATATTTTTTAACCGGAGCGTTACTGACCACGGCGGAAACACCATCGAAACAAATCGTGTAAAGCTGATCTCCCCGATCGCCAATCCCCAGCACGCCAAAAGTTTTTGGTGCGCTTTCTTTTATTATGCAATAAATGTATTTGCCTTCTTTAAGTGTCTCCCCCATGTTATTTTTTCTTTTTTATCACCTCTTCGCTTCATCCGCGCTGGCGGCAACCAAGGCGCCTTTAGCCGGCGAACGCAACGGCTGGGAAGCCATTCTTACCTTGCCGACCGGCAGCGGTAATTTCAATTGATCCAATCTTTCCTTGAATCTTTGTTCAAACCCTTTGGGCAGGGAAGTTCCACCGGAGAGAACAATAGTTAGCGGATTATCGATCTGCGGCAGTTTTTTGGTTCTGCCAAGTTCCTGTTTTATATTCTCTATCACGTATTCAATCAGGTGGTTATAATAGATCGACAAAGCAGTTTCAATTTTATTCAAACCGTCTTTTTTAGTTAGATCCAAAGATGATTCTTTTATTGCCGAGACACGGCTGGCTGTCTCATCTATCGCCATGGAAACCTGTTGGTCTATCCAGTCCCCCGCTTTGGTTACCGAAAACTTAAAAATCGGCACCGACATGAAACTAAAGCAAACATTCACCATCCCGCCGCCAAAAGAAAGGCCGATACCGGTAAAATCCTCCTCCGCTAATTCTGAAAGCACAACCGCATGCGCCTCATTGATTGATTTTGGGGTATAGCCAAGGGTGCGCAAAAATCCTTCAAGCACTTTACTGTGGTAGATGATATTAAATTCCGCGTCCAAGGGTTCGCCGGGAACAGAAAAATAAACAATCTCGCCTTCATGGCTGGGCCTGCCGATGACGCTTTTTATGAGTAGTTCCACCATTGGCAGGGCTTCCTTTTCTGATGGACTGATAACACCCTTAGCCAATGGTCTTCTGACTTCCTTGTTAAACATGTTGGCAAACTGCAGCGCTTCATCGCCCACCACAAAAAGCTTGGCTTCCTTCACCATATACCTCACCTTGGAATTATCGAGGATATTTTTGGTAAAATCGTTATTTTCTATCTCAAAAAAAGCATTGCGCTGGGAGCGAAAAACAATTTTATCTCCTTCTTTTTGAGCGCATTTAACGAACATGGTGCCGATATCCATACCCTTGCCATTGTGTATCTCGCCTTTCAGATCTGCTGCTTTGCTTTTTTCCACCTTATTTTCCTCCCTTTCGTACTCTGGTCAGCGAATCGATCAACTTATTAATATTAAACTTTTCTGTTTCCGATTTTGTGCCGACCTTATTGATATTGCTTTCTAATTCCAAACTTTCATCCTGTATCGAAACATCAAAATCGGTTTTTATTTTCACCTGCCTGCCCGCCTCGGCGGGCTTCTCCCCCGCCCCACCCCAACGGCTAACCCCAATCCGCTGAACCACTGCTTCAGCGATCTCGCTGACAAGACTTTTCTCTGTCTCAACCGGAGCGCCGGCTAAATGATAGCGGCCACTAGAAAAAGTCAAATAACCTTTTTTAGTCAAAAAACGGCAGATGTACCCTATATAATCCAAAGACAGCCCGGTCCTTTTATTTATCTCGCTTTTGCTCGCCCCTTTTAATCCAGCAACAACCTTTACGATCTCGGACTCTGTACCGCTTAAACTCATTTTATACCTCCCAACTTTCAGGATAAATCGCCAGATTTACAAAATTATACGGCGGCAGGGGCCCGGCATACATAAATCTAACTCGACTCTTATGCTTATTGCCCAGCTCCTCCATAATATTGTCAAATTCTTTTTCTCTCCCTTTATCTACCAGAAAGACGGCATTTATAAACATTTCATCGCCAATGGTTTTATTAAGTTTATAGTCAACCGCCGTGCCTTTTAATTCATCAACTACGGCTTGCGCTTCTTTTTCTCTCTTGGCTTCCAATTCTTCGGCTACCATTTTGCCAACACTCATCGCGGCCTGAATATCCTTTTTTCCCTTTTGAGCTTGCAGCTCGGCCTTCAATTTTTTAATGTTTTTATTCTCTTCTGTGATTTCCTGAAAAATAGCCGGCCGGTCCATCCATAAACCTTTGACCCCCAATTCCACCTTGTGATTCATTGCGCGCAAGACGTCCGTGAATTCCCGGCGTCTTCGATCAAGGAGATTTCTTATCTCCTCCACCGAAGCGGCGATTGTGCCAAATCTAACCGGCAGAACCGCATCATATTCCTCCATAACTTTCTCTATAACTTTTTCATGCGCCAGCATATTCGCGCGGCTGATGGTCACCTTATTGAGAGGATGATTGCTTACTACCATACTCAAGTCATCATAACCAATAGTTAAGACTTCAGCCCCACTTTCACCCAGCCCAATGGCACCAAAATTACGCTCCCCTTTTGTGCCAATGACACAATAAATATATTTTCCCTCCTTTTCCATATTTACCGCTAGTTCCTTAATTTGACCAACATTATTTCATTATTATTGGAAGAATAACTGTTGGCTTCCTGCTCGTAAGCCTCACAACATTCATTAAGGATTTTAAATGCCTTATTTATCTCTTCAAATTCCTTTATTGCTTCGGGTTTGTTCGGATTCCTGTCCGGGTGAAACAGAAGGGCGGACTGCAGATAAGCCTCTTTGATGGCGTCCCGGCCACAGATATCTTTTAGGGCAAGTCTTTCCAGCGCCCGTTCTATCTCCTCTATGCGCAGCTTCTTTATTTCCAAGGTATAAAAACTGTACGCTGGCAGCGGCCCGACACATCTGAAATTCAATTTTTCGTTAAAACTTATGTTTAATTCATCTATTTTATGTTCAATTTCTCCCTGTCGGTTTTTGTCGACAAGAAAGGCGATATTGCAGACCATCTTATCGTCCATGGTTTCATGGACCTTGAAATCGGCGCAGCTGCCTTTCAGCTTAGCCTGTATTTGGAGACTGGCCTCATCTCTTTTCTTAATGAGAGCGTTTCTGATCATATAGCCTATTTTTGCCTGGTCGTCTACCGTGACTCCGTTTGTCTTTGACAGAAGACACGCTTTAAATTCTTTGATCTCTTTATCCTCGACAACATCCTTGATAATCGAACTGAAATCGCTCCAGGTCGCGACCAGATCTATTTCTATCTTATTGTTTATTAATTCAAAGACTTTTTGAGCTGTCGCCTGGCTTTTAGACAAAATGCTTCTTACTTCTTCTTCATTTGACGCGTATGTCCCCAGACGCATCGGGATGATTGTGTTATCATTCATTACCTTTTCGATAACCTGCTGGTGTTTCAGAAGGCCTCTGGCCAATTTTTCATTGGATAAAGATGAAAAATCGCTTAATTCGGAATCACTGACCACGGCCGCCATATCTTGATAAGCAATAAAGTTGATCTCTTCACTGTCCAAGCAAAAGTTTTGATTTCCATTAGTGTTTATGATGCCATAAATATATTTAGCCATTACGCTTTCCCTCTTATCTGATCTCCGGCCGCCAGGAGCGCCGCGTCGAAATGTTTTTTCCTCATAATAGGGCTCTCCGTTTTATTGTGTTCGATCAACTCTCTAATTGCCAGCATCGCGGCCTTGCGGCAGATAAATTCGATGTCAGCGCCTGTCTGGCCATCCGTTTCTCTGGCCAAGGCGTTAAAATCGACATCTTTATCCAACGGTTTATTTTGGGAATGTATTTTAAATATTTGTTCCCGCGTCGCCAGATCCGGCTTAGGCAGTTGAAACAGAAGATCGAACCGGCCGCTCCTTAAAAGAGCTGGATCGATCAAGTCCGGTCGATTGGTTGCGGCCAGAACGATCACCCCTTTAAGTTCTTCGATCCCATCCATTTCCGTTAAAAACTGGCTGATAACCCTCTCTGTTACATGGGCGTCAGTTGAGCTTGAACTTCTCCTTGGAACTAAACTGTCTATTTCATCAAAAAATATAATTGTTGGAGAGGCCTGTTTGGCGATCTTGAATACTTCACGGATCCCTTTTTCGCTTTCACCCACATATTTAGAGATGAGTTCCGGGCCTTTTACCGAGATAAAATTGACCCCAGTTTCAAAAGCGGCCGCTTTCGCGAGCAGGGTCTTGCCCGTGCCCGGTTCACCGCACAACAAGATCCCTTTTGATGGATTGGTGTTGGCCTTTTTAAATATGTCCGCGTATTTTAGCGGCCACTCCACAGCTTCTTTCAGCTCTTCCTTAATATTCTCCAGCCCGCCGACATCCTCCCAGGATACGTCCGGTACTTCCACGAATACTTCCCTGATCGCGGAAGGCTCGATCTCTTTCATGGCCTCAAAAAAATTATCCATCGTCACTTCCAGTTTAAGCAGAGTTTCATAAGGGATCTCGGAAATCTCAAAATCGATTTTCGGCAGAATACCGCGGAGTGCGGACATAGCGGCTTCTCTGGCCAGCGCCGCCAGATCTGCCCCCACAAACCCATGCGTGATCTCGGCCAGTTTTTCAACACTAACATCCTTTGCCATAGGCATGCCCCGGGTGTGGATCTGTAAAATCTCCAGTCGGCCTTTTTTGTCCGGAATGGGAATTGATATTTCCCGGTCAAAACGTCCGGGCCGGCGCAGGGCGGGGTCTAAAGTGTTCGGAATGTTGGTGGCGCCAATGACGATCAGCTGGCCTCTTGACTGAAGTCCGTCCAGGAGCGATAAAAGCTGGGCAACCACGCGCCTTTCCACCTGTTTTTCTCCGCCCATATCTTCTCTTTTTGGCGCGATAGAGTCTATCTCATCAATAAAGACAATGGCTGGAGCATGTTTCTGCGCATCTTCAAAAACACTACGCAGCCTGGCTTCGGATTCGCCATAAAATTTCCCCATAATTTCCGGACCGGAGATATTGATGAAATAAGCGTCAGTTTCATTGGCCACGGCTTTCGCGATCAGGGTTTTCCCTGTCCCGGGCGGCCCGTAGAGGAGCACCCCTTTCGGAGGATCTATCCCCAATCTTTCAAATATCTGCGGATACTTTAGGGGAAGCTCGATCATTTCCCTGATCCTTTGGATCTGGCCGCCCAGTCCCCCGATATCTTCGTAGGCTATTTTAGCCGAACGGACCTCCCCTGATCTTTTTTCATCCATTTTTATTAAAGTGGCCGGACCGATCAAAACAATCCCGCCGGGAACAGTCTCTTTTACCGTAAAATCACTCCACTTCGAACCAAAAAGAGTTGCCCTGACCCTGTCGCCCGCAACCACGGGAACCCCCTCAATAAGCGAGCCGATATATTTTGCGTCTCTCTCCTGCTGCAGCGTGGTCGATGAAGTTAAAGGGGTGAGAATGATCTTGCCGGCACTCTGGCCGTCGACTTTGCGGATCTTGACCTTTTCCGTCAGTCCGGTCTGGGCATTGGCTCTCGAGATGCCGTCCATTTGAACGATCTTTTTCCCTCTGTCCTCCGCGTAACAGGGCATTACTTTCCCTGGGGTTTTTCTTTTCCCCTCGATCTCGATAATATCGCCCACTTCTAAGGAAAGTTCTTTCATATCCTCCGGATCAAGGCGCACAATCACCCTGCCCGCATCCTTTGGTAAAGACTCTTTTACCTTTAAAGTTAGGAAATCTTTCATTTTTTGATCTTGACTTCCAAAATTCCGTTTTTATAACTAAAGGTTAAATTTTCTGTCATTAATTTCAGAGGCAGTAAAACCTCTTTATGATATTTTCTATCACCGCTTTGGGCTGAAATATCAAGGATGTCATCTTTTAAATCTAATTTAATATCTTTTTCATTCACGCCCGGCATCTCGGCATAAATACGGATTTCTTCTTTTTCATCAAACACGTCGGTGATCGGCTCTCTCTCTGCCTCGACTTTTGGCCCTTTAGGGGTATTTTTGATGTTGCCGAACGGCTCAACGACCGTTTTCCCACTGCCCGCGGTCCTGAGGGAAACCCCGAAGACTCCCTTCATTCCTTCTTTAAGATGACTAAAATCAAGCTCGCCTTCTTTTTTTATTTCTCCGCCCGCTTCTTTTACCTTACTGGCTAAGTCAATTAGCTGTCCCAAGCCTTTAAACAATCCTCCCAAACCTAATTCTCCCAGGCCAAAATCAATATTTTCTTCGTGCCGTTTTTTATGTTCTATCATTTTTCTACAACTCCTTCTATTGACCCCTTAACAATCCGTATTTTAGTAGGTGATAGCTATTCTTTTTAGCGGTCTGGTCGCAATGCTTTTAGAAGATTTGACTACGTTTTGTTCCTGCAGCATTTCCTTTTGCAGCCGGTTGACCCGCTGTTTGATGCTTTGCAGCTGCCGGCGCAGGGAATTTCTTCTCTTATCCAGATATCTCACCGCCTGCTCCACTTTATTTTCTTCCCTTTTTAGCATATATAGATCCAGATAAAGCGACCGCTGGACTTTCGGGATGGAACGGATACCCGCGGAACTAATGCTCTTTATATCCCTAAGGCTCGTGGGATGAGGTCTCTTATTCACTTTGCGCCCCCTTTCATATTTTTTTCAACCAGCTCTTTAACTACTTCTTTCACTTTATGCTGATTTGTCCTGGAACCGACCCGGCTTGTTTCCGAAGCCAAAATGTCCTGGCACATCTGCAGAAAGGCGCCGTTAGAACTGGCCGGAGTAAGGTTCATAACACTTAAGGTTTTGGCGATCATGATACAGCCGCGAATCGTTGGCGGAAATTCACATTTTCCTGATTCCCTAAGCCCTCTGACGATATTTACGATCTTCTCCGAATTCCTTTTCGAAAGCAGGGATTTGGCCTGGGTTACAGCGACTTCCGTCTCATAGTCAAAATGATCCAGGTCCATCGTTATCATCCGGTCGCGCAGGGCATCCTGGCTCCTGTGCACGCCCGCGTACTCTTCCGGATTTGAGGTAAAGATCGCGGTAAAATTCGGATCAACTTTCAAATAAGATTCATCCCCGCCGCGACCCGCCGGCAGGTCCATTATTTTTTCCTGCAAAACGGAAAGAAGGATATTATTGGCTTCGGGCCGGGAACGGGTAAATTCATCATAGATTAAGGTTAGGCCATACTTGACGGCGACGGTTAAGCGGTTATCAACCCAGCGTTTTACCATATCTTCCTCGGTCTTTGAAACCCTTGAAATAAAACGGTCAACAAGTTTTCTGAACCGGTAGCCGTGTTCACCCCCGACTAAATTAGAGGTGGAAAACTCTTCATCTCCATGGATTATCATTACCGGCCGGCCGATCTTGCTGGCGATGTGCATGGCGAGCGTTGTTTTGCCGACTCCCGCGGGGCCCCTTAAATGGACGGGAAAGCCCGCCTCGATATAAGTCAGCGCACGGTCGCAGACCCCTTTCACATAAGGGGTTTCAACAAAATCAGACATCGGGCTTGGTTCAAGGACCGTGCTCATTTCATCGATCATTATTTTTCATCTCCTTATTACTCCTTTGCCACCGCAAACACTGCAGGGAAGATTAGCGCCTACCAGATGACCGCTGCCGCCGCAATTGGAACATTCCTCCTTATAACCCCTTTGCGTTACGCTGCCTTTGCCGTTACAGACCGGACAGGAAACTCGGGTATGAGGATGTGTTCCCCGTCCTTTGCAAAAAGCACAGGTAACAACCGGTTCATAAACTTCTATCTTTCCGCTTCCGCCACAGACCTGGCAAGCCGCCAGTTTGGAAAGGAGTTTGAATGGGTCTTTCCCTGTTCCCTTACAAAAGGCACAGGTTAATAGTTTTTTCTCCGGCATCTCTGCTCCCTCGAAGAGTTTTTTACTCTTTTTTCCTATCGGCCGAGCATTCCTTCTACGGATTTTACACTGGCGCCAGCCTTAACTTTGTGTTTGGCTCCTTTTTTCTTGGCCAGACCTTTAGTCCCCTCCTGCCAATTGGCAGCCATTTTCTCCAGTTCTGCGGCCAGCTCTTTCCTCTCTTTACCATAGCCAGCCAAGAGCTTTTTGATATCGGAGACGATTCCCGCGACATACTTTTTAAGCTCTTTTTTGAGTTCCTCACTCATGACCGTATGGCTGTTAGAAAATTCTTTCAGCTTAGCCGCAACATATTTTTCTATGTCTTTGGCGGCTTTGGCTAGGGTTTCTCTTAACTCGCCGCCCATAGCTTTGCGATCTTTGACAAAACTTTTAATTAAGCCGCCGACGCTTCTGGCCAGGTCAGCCGCAAAATCAGTCAGATCTTTAGCTTGATCGGCGCTCATCTTTTTCCTATCGCCAGTAAAGCCCTTTAAAGTCTTGTGGACGTCCGTGACTATATCACCAACAGCTTTTACCCTCAGATCGTGCGCGACAACGATATCTTCGGCGATCTTTTTCATCTCATCTGCTATTCCCATGTTTATTTCCCTCCTTTTTTATATTTGCGCGCGGAAGCCAAAATCCCGCGCACTTCTTCTCTTCGCTCCTCCTGACGGGTTAATCTCGCTTCTTTTTGGCTTCCTAACCCTACAAGCATTAGTTTAAAGTCCCTAGCGCGAAGATTCCGTCCCTTGGCTAAAAGTTCTTTCAATTTTTCCGACATCACCTCCTGTTCTTTTTGAAATTCCCGCAATTTCCCGGTTGTTTCTTCTCTGCGTCGTTCCTGTCCGGAAATAATTTCTTTAATAAAAGCCTGAAACTCCTGGACCCTTTGAGCATCTCCTCTGGCCAGTGATTCTTTAAATCCTTCTAATTTTTCTTTTAAGGTTTGAGTAATTTGTTTTTGCTCATTAAAATAATCACTTACTAGCGTTTTTACTTCTTTTTCCTTTTTATCCTGGGTTGAAAGGATACCCTGCATCATATTATCGAAGTCTTTTCTTCGCACAGAACCATTACGGGCAAGATTTTCGCGAAGTTCCACATAATCCTGCATTAGATTTTCAAACGGATAGACAACTTCAGTTTCCATAAAATTTTTTATTTTTAGGGACTCCTGGCGAGGCATGCTTAAAAAGGATGCTTCGGCAGGATCCCTGCCCCGATCCGATCGGGGCCTCATGATCGACCGAGCCTTAAGCCGCTGTTGCGGTTAAGCCGATGGCTTCAGCATATTTCAGATATGTTTCCACTGACGCTACGACCACTCTGGCTTCAATCGCCAGAATTTCAATACCAACCAATGAAACTCTAACCCAAGCGTCAATCACTAATCCCTTATCGAGAATGCGATCAACAACTTCTACCAAACTGGAACTTCCAATCGCTTTTTCAACTGCCATGTTTTTTTCACCTCCTTATTCGCGGAAATTCGCGCGGCTCTTTTTTCCACGCGATTTTATAATTTACCGCGCAACCATTTTTTATTTTAAGAGATTCAATTTCTCCAAAATCAATGGAGCGAATTAAACGGATTAGTTTTAGGTCGTCCGCGTGCAACCTTATTTCACCTGTTTCATCAGGTATTCTTTCTGTTTCGCTGCACGGGAAAGCATCTTTTATCTGCATTGCTATTTATTCTACATAACAGAGCGTGTAGCAAGCAAGCAAAATTAAATTACAAGATGTTACATAGAGAAATAATTAACATATTGTTAATGAGAAGGCTTTCTGCTAAAATCATCGCAGGTTATGAATTTATACGCTATTATCGGGCAGCAAATAAAAAAAGCACGCCAGGAGCATGATGTCGGCCAAAAGGTTTTAGCTTCTATGCTGGGATATACCGCCGCTACTATTTCGCAATATGAAAACGGGAAAAGATGCATTTTGCTGACCGATTTGGAAAAAATCGCGACGATGCTGAATCGCCCGCTGACTTTTTTCCTGACGCCGGGGGGGGGGATAAAAGATAAAAACAAGAAAGGGCTTAACGTTTCGCTTAAGCAATATAAAATGCTGCGTGAAGCGCATAAGCTGAAAAGGAAACTTAAAGAAGCTGAACAGAAAAACAGCAAACAGAAATTAATCATAAAAAAACTGGAAAGCAAAATCCAAAATCTTATGGCGCGGATTGCTGAACAGGCCCAAATTACCAGCCAAACTACGATGTTGTATAATCAATTAAAGAATAATGAAGAGAAAATAAGAGAAACTGAAAAAAGTTTGGTGGTTTGTAAAACCATTAAGAATGTGGCTTATCAATTAAACAATCCTTTCACAGTTATTTTGGGTTTTATTCAAATGATGCGGGCTGAAACCAACCATAATGAAAATTTAGAAAGATTGGAAGTGGTGACAAAACGCTGTATTAAAATTATTAGCGAATTAACAGAAAGTGTTTTACCCCCCCCCCCCCCCCCCAATAAAAGAGTGAAATTTTTAATGGGTCTGCGCGATAAAGTAGTATGAAAAAAACGGATAAAAAAATATTAGTAATAGATGACGAAAAAGATATTCTGGAACTTTTTACCAGGGTACTAAAAGATTATGCGGTTAAAACCACGGAGAATGAAAAAGAAGCGTTAGCCTGGGTTTCCAAGGAGCACTTCGACATTATTTTTCTTGATATCATTATTCCGGAAGTCAGCTCTTTAGAGCTTTTTAAGCTATTACGGAAGATGAGCCCAAAATCAAAAATCATGCTGATGACCGGGTTTGCGACCGAAACAGAAGGCAATCGCGCCCTCAAATTGGGTGCGGCAGGTATAATGCGTAAGCCATTTGATCATATCGATGATATTAAACGGGCCGTGGAACGCTTAAGCCGGCATTTTAAGACTTCCCGATAATCCTTTTACTACTTCTCTGCACCTCAAAGCCGCGGCTTCAATTTTTTTAAAATCTTTATATTTTGGATCATCTTGAGACATCTCGGACAAATATAATTGGACAAAACCTAAAATAGTCACTAACGGATTATTTATCTCGTGGGCTATTTTGGAAATCAATTTTCCTACCGCGGCCATCTTTTCGGCCTGAATCAGCTTCTCCTCTATTTGCTGGCGCTCGGTAATCGTCTCCCACTTGCCTTCCCGTATTTTGCTCATTTTTTTATTTACGCAGCGTCGCATATATCCCAACTAAAACCGCCGTCCCAGTTATGACCTTATACCAGTTTTTCTCCCAAAAATCGCCATTTGATGCCTGAATAGAATTATTGCCAATCCCCAGTGCTTTTTCCAGTGTTAATCCTGCCCAGCCCTTATTCAATTTTCCATTTTTAAACACGGTTATATTGTGCTCTTCTGCCAATTGTCTTAAATCTTTTCCAATTAATTTCTGCAATTCTTTTGTTGCTTCAAAACGTGTAATATGTTTCATATTATGCGGGAAT
>JACRKQ010000093.1 GCA_016219705.1 Candidatus Saganbacteria bacterium
CCGCCTGTTTGGACAGGCGATCTTGCGAGATTCCATTTTCTTGGCGCAACTTCTTCAGATTTTTACCGATTTTTGACTGTGGATTATTGTTTGACATAGCTCACAACAAGATATACCATTATATTGTATAGGTTAAAAAGTATCCTTTAACCTTCATCAAGTACAATGATAGCTGATTTTATGAAAATTGTCCAAGAGTTTATAGGGAGTTCCTTGTTGTCGCCCGCGCGCGGGAGGGCTGGGGCAAGGGAGACCTTCCTTTCTTTTTGTATTTCGGTCCCGCCGCCGTCCAAAAAAATCGCTGGGGGTTTCCAGCAGGCGGGCAAAAATTGATTCCTTAATTGAAAAGATTTTTTGCGCGCGCCCATTAAAAGAAAAAGAAATTTTTGCGGACTTTGCCTGCTCCGCCAGAGGCAGGGCGAGCGAGCCAATAAACTGCCTGCAAAGTTCGCAATGTTTAGATTGGTCGGGGCAGCGGGATTTGAACCCACGATCTCTACCACCCCAAGGTAGCGCCTTAGACCAAGCTGGGCCATGCCCCGAAACTTAAGTCATTATATCATAATATACGTAATATTTTTTCTTGACAAATGATACTAATATGGTATCATTATAGCTGAAATGAAACTGATAACCAGAGAGACTGATTACGCAATGCGGGCGTTGGTCTACATGGCCCGGCCTAAAAATTCGCTAGTTTCTGTTGCTGAACTAATAAAGGAGTTAAAATTTCCTCGGCCTTTTTTGAGGAAAATTCTTCAAACTCTAAAAAGGAGGAGAGTCCTTAAGTCGCATAAAGGAAAAAGAGGGGGATTTCTCTTA
This sequence comes from Candidatus Saganbacteria bacterium, assembly GCA_016219705.1. Lineage (GTDB taxonomy): Bacteria > Margulisbacteria > WOR-1 > O2-12-FULL-45-9 > O2-12-FULL-45-9 > JACRKQ01. The sequence goes on from JACRKQ010000093.1 coordinate 823, forward strand.
GCCAGACCGCCGGAGAAAATATTTCTGGTTGATTTAATCGGGATATTCCAGGGACCGATAGAGTTGGACGAGTGTCTCTTTAAAAAAAAGCTCTGCCCAGATGTTAATGTCTGTTTGCTTAGAAAAAAATTGCAGAAAATAGAGGCAGAGGTCGTTGCACAATTAAGATCAATCAGTATCGGTTCCTTGAGGGATGAAAGGAATTAAGCCAAAAATGAAAAAATATTTAAATACACCAATAAAAGAGATTATTACAAACTTTCCTCAAGTCGGAAACATCCTAGAGGCATATAATATTGGCTGTGTCCCTTGCACTTTGGGGTCCTGTTTATTAAAAGATATCGTCTCGATTCATAACCTGCCCAAGGATCAAGAATCGGAACTGATGTACAGGATAGAAAAAGTGCTCTATCCGGACAGGGATGTCAAAAAGCCGATTATTGGCAATTTACTCCAAAAAGAGGCGCCTAGGGAGCTCAAATATTCTCCGCCTATCAAAAGATTAGTCGATGAGCACGTCTTGATTAAGCAATTATTGACGCTGATGCCAAAAGTCATTGCCAATATTGATATGGAATCGGATTTTGACCGGCAGATTATTTTAGACAGTCTGGATTTTATCAGATTTTACGCTGATAAATTCCATCATGCCAAAGAAGAAGATATCCTTTTTGAATACACGGATAAAAATTTAGACATTATCAAAACAATGCTGGCTGATCATGAAACTGCTCGAGCGCATGTCAGGGCGGTATTTGCCGCGCTTAAAACACAGGATAAAAAATCAATTATTGAAAATTTGAACGCTTATTGCGCTCTCCTGGCGGAACATATTAAAAAAGAAGATGAGATCCTTTATCCCTGGATTGATCGCGGGCTGACCACAAAACAGGTGGGTGAATTGTTTGCCAGATTTAATGAAGCGGAGGAAAAAATGAATATGGAGGTGATTGAAAAATGTAAGCGCTTCATTGCGGAGTTGGCGCAAAAAGTTACAAAGTTAAAGGGGAGGGAATAAAATGAGTAAAGAAATGAGTAAAGATATGTGCGGCTGTCCGGGCGCGGCAATGCAAGATTTCAGAGGGGAGCAAGAAACAAAAGAAGAGACAGGGAAAAGACAATCGCAGCTGCGGCAGTGGCCGCTCCAGCTGCATTTAATATCGCCTCTGGCGCCATATTATCAAAAGGCTGATGTCCTGCTCTCGGCTGATTGCGTGGCTTTTACCGTCGGAGATTTTCATAAGGATTTTCTCAAAGGCAAAAGCCTGGCTATCGCTTGTCCCAAGCTTGATGAAGGGCAGGACATTTATGTCGAAAAGATTAAATCGTTGATTGATGACGCCAAGATAAATACCCTTACAGTGATGATCATGCAGGTCCCTTGCTGCGGCGGGCTGGTGGCGCTGGCCAAAGAAGCGCTTAAAGCCGCCAAAAGAAAGATTCCGGTCAAAGCGATAGTCGTTAGTTTGCAGGGGGATGTCCTGTCGGAAGAATGGGTAGGGGACTAAAAAAAGTTTTCACTGTATAATGAATAGGTGAAAACATCCGAATTCGATTTTCAATTCCCTCAAGAACTGATTGCGCATGAGCCGGCGGCTTTACGCGATCATTCGCGTCTTATGGTACTCAACCGGGCCGACCAATCCATTCAGCATAAACAATTTTTTGATATTGTCGACTATCTTCAATTAGGCGACTTACTGGTTTTAAACGATACAAAAGTTATGCCGGCTAATTTATTGGGGAGGAAGGAAGATGGCGGGGCGAAGGTTGAAGTGTTCCTAGTTAAGCTTATGGAACCTGCGACTGACAGTCGCGGTTCAATTTGGATGTGTCTGGTTAAACCGGGGAAGAAACTTAGGATCGGATCAAGAATTATCTTGGGTGATGGCGAAGTTACCGGAATTGTTCTTGAAAAAAGAGAGAATGGAGAACAGATAATTGAGTTCACTGGCGATTTGGCAGGATTCATGCAGCAGCATGGGGAGCTGCCGCTACCGCCATACATTAAAAATCCGAAATCCGAAATTCTAAATTCTAAACAAATTCTAAATTCTAAATCACAATTATCCAAACGTTATCAAACAGTTTATGCCAAGAAATTGGGGGCGGCGGCGGCGCCGACGGCGGGATTACACTTTACCCCGGAATTGCTGAAGAAGATTAAGCAAAAGGGAATCGACGTCGCTTATTTAACTTTGCACACGGGACTGGGGACATTTCAGCCGGTCAGAACAGATGAAATTGAAAAACATCCCATTCATTCGGAATCATTCTACATTCCGGAAGAAACTGTAAAGGCTGTCAGGCAGGCGAGGCGGGTGGTGGCGGCGGGAACGACCGTGATGAGAGCTTTAGAAACTCAAAACTCAAAATTTAAAACTCAAAAATTTAAAGATACCAATCTCTTCATCTATCCCGGCTACCAATTCAAGGTTGTTGATGCGATGATTACCAACTTCCACTGGCCGAAAACCACTTTGCTGGCGCTGGTCAGTGCTTTTGCCGGTTGCGACTTTATAATGAAAGCTTACGAAGAAGCAATTAAAGAGAAATATCGTTTCTTTTCTTTCGGTGACGCGATGCTGATACTCTAAAAAATGACCAATGTCAAACGACAAATGAAGGTATAATATATCTATATGGGATTTAATTTTGAAATAATCAAACAATCAAAAAAATCTAAAGCGCGGGCGGGAAAGATTCACACCGCTCACGGAATCATCAATACCCCGGCTTTTCTCCCTATCGGGACGCAAGGGGCGGTTAAAGCTCTGTCGCCGCGCGACTTAAATGAAATTGGGGCGGAGATTATGCTCTGCAACATGTACCATCTTTTGCTGCGACCGGGACCGGAATTAATTAGAGAAGCTGGAGGCTTACACCGTTTTATTAATTGGGACAAGCCGATTTTTACTGATTCTGGCGGCTTTCAGGTCTTTTCGCTGGCCCAGATGCGCAAGATCAACGATGATGGCGTTGAATTCACCTCTCATATCGATGGTAAAAAGCATTATTTAACACCCCAATCGGTTGTTGAAACCCAATTGATTTTCGGTTCTGACATTATGATGCCGCTCGACGAATGTGTGGCTTACCCTTGCGATAAGAAGCAAGTGCTGGAGGCATTGAAGAAGACGACGAGATGGGCTGGGGAAGCAAAATCCGAAATCCTTGCCTGCCGGCCAGACGGCCCGTATGGGCAGGCACGGCGAAATCCTAAATTCGAAATAATATCCAAAAACCAAAATTCAAATTCAACGCTGTTTGGCATTGTGCAGGGAAGTACCTACTTTGATCTGCGTAAGCAATCGGCGGAGGAGATCGCGGAGATTGGTTTTTCCGGCTATGCGATTGGCGGCCTATCGGTCGGCGAGCCGCAAGGGGCGATGCTAGAAATGATTGATGCCGTTACTGATATTTTGCCAACCACCGCGCCCAAACATCTGCTGGGGGTCGGTTTTCCTGACGATATTCTCAAAGCGGTGGAACTGGGAATTGATACTTTTGACTGCGTCATCCCGACTCGGTTGGCCAGACACGGAACTTTTTTGAGTGTTGAAGGACGTATCAATATCCGTCACGCTCAATTTGAAAAAGATTTTTCGCCAATTGATTCAACGTGCGATTGTTACGCCTGCAAAAATTTTTCCAAAGCGTATATCAGGCATCTTTTCTGGGCGAGGGAGATTCTAGCTTTGCAATTACTATCTATCCATAACTTGCGTTTTTATATAAGGTTAATGGAGCGGATTAGAGCAGAGATGGTCTCCTGATTTCTATCTATTTTACCCCCTCTTGTCTCATCCACCTGCGGCGGATTCGACATTCTCCCCCTTAACAAGGGGGAGAAAAGAAGAGGGGGTTGCTTCCTTATTCTCCAGAGAATTCAAGCGATCGCCAAATTTTGACAAACGTTTCTCCGCGTCTTCGTATTTAGTGAAAGTATCTTTAAGGTGATTGCCCATAACGGTAAAATCCTTCATAACCCGTTCAAAATCGCCTTCCAGCCGGGCCAGGTTTTTTAAAATCGACTGGGCTTGCTCTTCAATTCTCATGCCGCGCAGGCCCAGAAGAATTGTCTGCAGATAGCCGTAGAAAGAATTAGGCGAAACGGGGATCACCTTATGGTCAATAGCATAGCGAAAGATCCCTTTTTCGTCGCCTAAATCTTCGTCCTTGATAATAATTTCATAATAAACATTCTCCGCCATAATATACATCAGGGCAAAATCAAAGGTCCCTTCATCAGGGAGAATGTACTTGCGGCTGATATCATCAATATGCTTTTTGACGTCGCGAACAAATTGTTTTTTGGCGGCGATTCGAGTGGCATCCTCTTTCGCTTCCATAATTCTTCGGAAATTTTCCAGCGGAAATTTCGAGTCAACGGGTACTAGCGCTTCTTTAAGCATAATGACCGCGTCGACTTTCTCTCCGCTTTTGAAACGGTATTGCTCCTGATAGCGGGCAGGAGGGAGAACCTGCTTGAGCAGATCGCTTAAAAATAATTCACCCAGCCCCCCGCGCATTTTTGGCGCCCGGAGAATTTCCTGCAGCGAAGAGATATCACGGCTTATCTCTTGGACCTGCTTGGTTGTCTCATGTACTTCGCCCAATTTTCTCTGGACATCGCCGATGACCTTGGCGGCATTGTCGAGGCGGCTATTAACATTTTTGTCGACATTTTGCATCGTTTGGGTAAAGTCGGTGTTGAGTTTTTGTAAAATTGTCTGGTTGTCGGAATATAATTTAGTGACCGATCCGCGGATCTCCTCCATCTGCCGCTGGATTAACTCGACCGCCTTATCATTTTGCGGGACCGCTGGTTTGTTAAGCTTCATGACAATAAAAATGAGAGCCAGCAGGGAGCTGATCGATAAAACAATAGCGAATATTTCCATAATTTGATTATAGCAAATTCCCTTGACATATACTATGAATTTGCTAGGCTTTTATTATCGATTTATGATAAGAAATAAACTTATAGCGCTCTCTCTTGTTTTCTTCTTTTGTCCAATCCCAATCCTGGCGCAAAGCCAGCCGCTGACGGCCGATAAATTAAAACAACAAATAAACAGCTTGCGAGCGGAGATCAATCAACTGCATAAAAAAACAGCCAACCAACTTAAGATTAAAAACCAGAAAGCGAAATTAGAACAGCTTATCAAACAATTAGCGGCCGTGGAAAAAGCACAGCTGCAGAAACAGCGACTGCGCGCGGAAAAATTTGCAGCACAGCACAAAGGAGGGGCGCTGAATAATAATGGTTCGCTTGAGGGACTGGAAGAGCCGGCTGCCGCTGTGGCCAGCCTAAAACAACCCCGCTGGCGGGGAGAAGCCGGGATTATCGCCGGGATGTTCGGCGGCGCGACGGGGATTTTTGGCGAATTACGTCTGCCTTTGCGTTATGTTTTTGGTCCGGCAACAACCAGTTATCGGGTGGGCGGCGGCTTAACCCAGAACGCGGATGATAATCGGCGATACGTGACGGTAGATTTTGACGGCATAATCAATTACCCTGCAGGCTGGTTGAGCGGGGTGGACAATTATTTAGGAGCGGGGATTAATTATGTGGTCCTGACCAGCGGTCGTATTGCCGGAACTTTTGGCGGGGAAGTTTTTTATGGTGTGGAGAGCCGCGGTTTTGGCGGGAAGCTCTTTGCTGAATTGGGATATGGGATATTGCGCAGCGGAGTCAGTCCCTCGCTTAAGGGGACGACGGTCCTCCTGGGCTATCGGGCGGGCTGGCAAATTTTTTGAAAATCCGCTTGACAGCCAGAGATGCGGACCGTATAATTTTATATACAATTTTAAAGTAAAAGGAGGTGAAATATTTTGAAGAAAATTATTGGTTTAGTTACCGTTTTTGCTTTTGTCGTGGCGATTTCTGGTATGGTTTTTGCTCAAGCTGACGGCCGGGCTCCGGCGGAAAAGCTGGAATCAGCAAAATCTTACCTGAAACTCTTGGACCAAAAGATCATCAGACTGCGCAAAGCAGGTAAGATGTCTTTAGTCGCCAAGATGCAGGCGGACAAGAAATCCACTCTCGCGCGGATGCAGCAGTGGAAAGCGGAAGCAGAGGCCTCAATGGCTATGCCGCCGCAAGTTCCGACCCGTCCCACGGCTCCCACTCCCATGCTCCCAACGCCGCCAAGACCTGTTAGTCAAGCGCCAGCAGGGTTGTTCGGTTTGGGGGTTAACACCTGTGTTTCCGGTTCTTACATTTACACTGGCACTGGTTCCATCAAAGGCGCTGGTGCTGTAAGAGGAGATATAGTGTTGGATGACTTCGTTGGTCTCGGACCTATAGTCGGTTTGTCTGCTAAAGCGATTCAATACAAACTGGGCATTGGGTACGTGAAAGGCAGCGGAGTTACGGCTCTTCCCGTTTATGCTGACGGCGTGATCAATTTGCCGGCAGATATGATGATGGGAATGGAGACCTATTTAACAGGTGGATTGAACTACACTGTTAAAGGCAGCGGCGCTGATCCAGGCAAAATTGGAGGAGAGATCGCTATCGGTCTCAATACTGATTTAGGTTTAGGCCTGGGCAAGACTGGCTTTGAATTAGGCTGGTCTGTTGTCCGCGCTACGTCTAAGACTGCGAAAGGTATTACAATCTCTGTTAGTCAGCCGATCGCTCTATAGGATAACGGGGCCAACTTTTAAAGGCAACTAGAAAACTTTAAAACGGGTGGCCCCGTTTCCTTTTCTATTGTCCAAACTGGTAGTTGATCATGGCCAGCGCGGCTAACCCGGCTGTTTCAGCGCGCAGTATCCGCGGGCCTAAAGTAATTGAAATAAAGCTGGCCGCTTGCGCCAGTTTGACTTCAGTTTGAGAAAAACCGCCTTCCGGGCCAATTAATATTAATATTTGCGCCGGCTTTTTTTTATTTAAAATATTTTTTAAGGTCCGCTCTTTTTCTAATTCCCAAGGAATTAAGGCCAGGTCAAAGTTTTCGGCTAGCGGTAATAAGTCTTTAAAACTAATTGCGGCTCTCACTTCAGGTATTATGGCCCGGTTGGATTGTTCGGCGGCGGCGCGGGCGATCTTTTGCCAGCGCGCTGGTTTCTCTCCGATAGAAATGGCCCTTTCTGATAAAACAGGGATGATTTTTGCAACGCCTAATTCCGTCGCTTTCTGGATGATCAAATCCATCTTTTTCCCTTTGGGCAAGCATTGGGCGAGCGTGACTTTAATCGGCGATTCCGCGGCAGTTGGTTTTTCTGAAATAATCCTGTAATTTATCCGATCATCATTGATCTCGAGAATCCTGGCGTCATAAACTTTACCCGAACTATCGCAAAGTTCTATTGGGTCGCCCGGTTTTAAACGTAAAACATTTTTGATGTGATGGACGTCACTGCCGGTAATATTGGACAGGGCGGCGCGGGGGACGAAGAATCTAGGCATGTTTATATTTTTCCAATAAATCCCGCTGCTGGTTATTCAGTTTTGTCGGTATTTCTATCTCTACCAGGATGTGGAGATCGCCGCGCTCTTTTTTATTTATAACCGGCATCCCTTTCCCCTTGAGCTTAAAATTTGTGTTCGGTTGGGTGCCGGGCGGGATCCGTAAAGCCGCCGGGCCGTCAAGGGTGGTGACTTTAATCTCATCGCCAAGAACAGCTTTGATAAAAGGGATTTTTGTGCGATAGTAAAGTTCAGCTCCGTCGCGGTTAAATAAGGGGTGGGGCGCAACCTCAATGAAAATATAAAGATCGCCGGCGCTGGTTCCCTTGGCGCCCACATCGCCAGCCCCGGCCACCCGCAGGCGAAAATCATTGTCAATGCCGGCGGGGATCTTCACATTTATCTTTTGAGATTTTTTAACGCGTCCTTCACCGCGACAAATTTCGCAAGGATCCTTTATAACCTGTCCGGCGCCGCGGCAGATCTGGCAGGGGACGACTTGAGTAAAGCTGCCAAGGATCGTTTGCTGGCTTTTTTTGATTTGTCCGGTGCCGTTGCAATGACGGCAAGACACCGGTTTTGTCCCCGCTTTAGCGCCGCTGCTGCGGCAAGTTTCACAGCTAACAAAATGGTTTATGAAGATCTCTTTTTCTAAACCCGCGGCGGCCTCGGCCAAGGTCAGGGTCAGATCGTAGCGTAAATCGGCGCCGCGCTGCGGAGCGGCCTGACGTCCTCCGCGCTGGCCGCCGAAAAAGACATCAAAGATGTCGCCAAAATCGCCAAAGCCTTCAGTCCCGCCGAAGCCCTGGCTAAAGTCAAAACCGCCGAAGCCCGCGCTGCCTCCACCGGCTTGACCGCCAGCGGAACCGTAATAGTCATATTGCGAGCGTTTGTTGGGATCGGACAAGACCTGGTAAGCTTCGTTGAGTTCTTTAAATTTTGCTTCCGCGCCAGAAGTTTTATTGACATCGGGATGGTATTCACGCGCCAGCTTGCGGTAGGCGCGCTTAATCTCATCAGCCGAAGACCCTTTGGTGACGCCGAGGGTTTCGTAATAATCTTTTTTGCCGGACGGCATTATTTATCTTCTTTAACTTCCGCTTCGGCATCGACAGTTGGTCCGTTCCCGCCTTGTCCTGCTCCTTGTCCTTCTTGTCCCGATGTTGGTCCGCCTGCTTTATAAATTTTTTCCGAAACAGCATAAATCTCTTTTTGCAGGGTTTCCAGCGCGCTTTTGATCGTATCCGCTTCGCTGCCTTCAAGAGCTTTCCTGACTTCAGCGATAGCTTTCTCGACTTTTTCCTTGTCCTGCGCGTCGATCTTGTCGCCGGCGTCTTTAATCGTTTTTTCCGCCGTGTAAGCCAGCCCGTCGGCCTGGTTGCGGATTTCTACCAGTTCTTTTCTCTTTTTATCTTCGCTGCTGTGGGCGTCGGCCTCTTTTTTCATCTTTTCAATTTCATCTTTGGAAAGACCGGAAGATGAAGTGATGGTAATCTTCTGCTCTTTATTCGTCCCTTTATCTTTAGCTTTGACGTTGAGAATGCCGTTAGCGTCAATATCAAACGTGACTTCGACTTGAGGGACGCCGCGCGGCGCCGGTGGAATGCCGTCGAGATGAAATTTTCCTAAGGTTCGGTTGTCAGCCGCCATTGGCCGTTCTCCTTGAAGAACGTGGACTTCGACAGACGTTTGTCCATCGGCCGCGGTCGAAAAGACCTGGCTTTTTGACGTCGGGATAGTCGTATTGCGTTCAATCAAGGGAGTCATAACGCTTCCGAGTGTTTCAATCCCCAGTGTCAATGGGGTGACGTCAAGGAGGACCATCTCTTTGACTTCGCCGGCCAGGACGCCGCCCTGGATGGCGGCGCCGATAGCGACGACCTCATCCGGGTTAACGCCTTTGTGCGGTTCTTTGCCGAAGAAATTTTTAACTGTTTCCTGGACTTTGGGCATACGGGTCTGTCCGCCGACGAGAATAACTTCATCTATTTCATTAGCTTTTAAGCCGGCGTCAGATAATGCCTGACGGCAAGGGGTGAGGGTGCGGTCAATCAGGTCGGCGGTTAATTGCTCTAATTTCGCCCGACTTAATTTGATAACCAGATGCTTGGGCCCGTTCTGGTCGGCAGTGATAAAAGGCAGGTTGATCTCCGTTTCTGTTGCCGTTGACAGTTCACATTTTGCTTTCTCCGCCGCTTCCTTTAGCCTCTGCATCGCCATCCGATCTTTAGAGATATCAACTCCTTGATCTTTTTTAAATTCTTCCGCTAACCAGTGGATAATGGTATGGTCGAAGTCGTCGCCGCCCAGGTGAGTGTCGCCATTAGTGGCTTTAACTTCAAAGACCCCTTCCCCGAGTTCTAAAACAGAGACGTCAAATGTCCCGCCGCCCAGATCGAAGACGACAATTTTTTCGTTTTTTTTCTTGTCTAAGCCGTAAGCCAGTGACGCGGCGGTTGGTTCATTGATGATCCGGACGACATCCAGGCCGGCGATTGTGCCGGCATCTTTGGTTGCCTGGCGTTGGCTGTCATTAAAATAAGCGGGGACGGTGATGACCGCTTTCTTGACAGATTCACCGAGGAATTCTTCCGCTGATTGCCTCATCTTCTGCAAGACCATGGCGGAGATCTCCGGCGGAGAATAAGGTTTGCCGTCAATTAAAATTTGCGCTTCGCCTTTACCGCCTTCACTGACCCGGAAGGGAACGTACTTTAACTCGGCTTGGACCTCGTTAAAGCGCCGACCGATGAAGCGCTTGGCGGAAAAGACGGTGTGTTCCGGATTTGTTACCGCCTGTCTTTTGGCCACCTGTCCGACGGTGCGGCTGCCGTCTTTTTGGAACGAGACCACCGATGGAGTGGTGCGTCCTCCTTCAGAGTTCGGGATAACGGTCGGTTCGCCCCCCATCATCACCGCCACGCAACTGTTTGTTGTCCCCAAATCGATACCGATAATTTTTTCTGCTGCCATTTCTTCCTCCTATAAATACTAAACCCTAAACTCTAAACAAATTCTAAATCCTAATGACCCAAAAAACCTATTTGCTCACAATTACCATTGAGGGTCTGATCACTTTGCCGTTAAGTGCGTAACCCTTTTGGACTTCTTCGATGACTATGCCTTTGGGCCCCTCATGTTCCTGCTGCATGATCGCCTCGTGAAAATTAGCGTCAAATGGTTGGCCGACCGTGACAATTTCCTCCAAGTCCCGCTTCTTCAAAACATCTTCCAGCTGTTTTTTGATTAAGGCGAGACCTTTAAGTATTTCTTCGCTGGCGTGCTGCTTTTCCGCGGCGCTTAAGGCTCGCCCAAAACCATCCAAAATTGGCAATAAATCAGTAATCAACTCCTCGTGGGCAAATTGGAAAAACTGCTCCCGCTCCGCATTAGTCCGTTTTTTGAAATTATCAAAATCAGCTAAAACCCGTAGATATAGGTTTTTCTGATCAGCCAACTGTTCAGTTAAAAGCGCAATTTCACTTTTCGGAACATCTTGTTTATTTTCTAATGGCTCTTCTTGATTATTCATATTTTATTCCTCATCAAATAATGTATCCAATCTGCGGGACAGGCTTTCCAATATGCTGGCGACGCGGCCATAGCTCATCCGGGTCGGGCCGATAACGCCAATCCCGCCGGCGGCTTCATCCCCCATATCGTACGAGCTCATCATGACGCTGCAGTGTTTAACTTCTTTAAAAGAATTTTCCCCGCCAATGCGGATGGTTATCCCTTTTTCCGTGGTATACTCGCGGACCATTTCCGCCATCAGATCCTCTTGCTCGACCACTTCCATAATGTGACGGGTAAAGGTCAAATCAGAAAATTCCGGCTGTTTGAGCATTTGTGAAAAGCCGGTCGAGTATACTCTGGTCCGATTATTGAGCGTGGCGACGACCGACGCGTATTCTACCAGTTGCGATAATGTTCTAAGCGTCTGATGCAAAGCGTCTTCAACATCCTGGCGCACCGTCCTGAATCCTTCATTAATAGTTTCCTGTTCTTTAGCGGTCAGTATCCGGGCTTTCATTAATTGGTCGATATAATAGCGATAGCCGGCATCAGTAGGTATGCGGCCGGCAGAGGTGTGGGGCTGGACAATCAAACCCAATGCTTCTAGGTCGGCCATCTCATTGCGGATAGAAGCCGGGGAGAGCTCGGGCATATAATCGCGCCAGATCGTGCGTGAACCAACAGGCTCGGCCGTGTGTAAATAATCACGAACGATGGCTTCTAATATCCATTTCTTACGTTCATCAAGTTCGACCGTTTTAATCATTAGCACTCTCCCCTATTGAGTGCTAATTATAGCAAGTTTGGTTATTGGCTGTCAAGTGACCGAAGAATTAAAAAGCGCCCGGGTTGGTCCGTCCATTACGATTTCTGATCGCCGCATTATTCAAAAAAGTTGAACCGGGGCTGACCGGTTGAGAACCATTATAAGTTGGAGTATCTGACCAAGTGAAATTGGGGAGTGTATAAGTTGTGGCCGACAAGACATTGCTGCCGGTGATGGGGGCATAACTGCTGTCTAATGCCGGCTCCAACGTGTTGATATTGTTTTCTGCCTCGATTGTAGCGGCGCTGATGCGAGCTTGTCCGTCTCCGCCAATGCCCAAGTCTAAACCAGATGTTGGTCCATTCCAGACAATGTTGCCGCGGACAATTAACCCCTCATCGCCAAGGACGGGGGAAGGGCCATGCCAGCCAGCGGGTGGGGTGACGGAACCGCGGGTTGAAAATTGCGCCCACTGGCTGCGATACCCCCCGGTGTTATAGACAAGATTATTAAAGATTAAAACATTGCGATTAGGGATGTAGTCTTCTCCGACTGAATAACCCCAAGCGCCGCGGCTGATAAGCAGACTGGCTCGAGTGGCGTCATCGCCCACGCTTCTGGGACCGAAAACAACTTCAATGACGTGACTATTGCTTCCCACCCGGTAAAGGGTATTATGGGCTTCAACAATATCATAGCCGCTATAAACCCCCAGCCCCGCGCCAAAAGTATCGTGTATAACATTATTAATTACTTTAATGCCATAAGTGCCGTACTGGGTCCAGGGTTCAATCATATAACTTAAACCATTGCCTTCACCGGCCGAAAAACCGCCGGCGCCGACAGAATTATAAATTGTGTTGCCTTCCACCAGTAAATAGGCTGAACCACCTTTGACATAAGCGCACCAATTGTTGGTGTCGTGAATAGTGTTGCGGAGGATATGGCCGTATTGAACCGCGACATAATCGAGGCCGGCGTGAGCGGAATGGTGAATATTGCTGTCCTCAACATAAAAATATTGGCATTGATTAGCCTTAAGTGCTTCACCAGGCCCCTCGGCAGCAGAAGACGCTTGTAAATCAATTTCACAACGACGGATTAAAACATGGTCGCAATTATCAAAATGACAGCCATCACCGTCATCGGCTACTCCGCGGAAATTGATATTGATCAAATAAAGATAAGAGCAATTAGCAAAATCCAGCCCACGGACATAGGCGGAACCAGTTCCGCTGGAGGCTTGAATAATGAAAGGGAAAGCGAAAGTTCCTCTCCGTTCAGTGAATCTCCCTTGCCCCGCGGCAACCGTATATGTTCCCGGCATTAAATTTATCCGGTAACCGGTAGTTGTAAATGCGGCCGATGGCACCTGGGCGATGGCGGCGGCAAAAGTTCTTAAAGCTTCAGCCGAAGTGGCCCCGCTATTGTTATCGCTGCCGCTGGTTGGATTGACCCAGATGTTTTGGACGGTTGGCGAACCGATATCATAATTACTGCTGCTTGATGCATTTGTCGTGGTGGTGGTAGCTCCAGTCAGAGTAGTTGTTGTTGCCCCGCTTGAAGTTGTCGTAGTTGTTGTTGCTCCACTTAAAGTTGTGGTTGTTGTTGTCGCTCCGGCAATAGTTGTCGTTGTCCCAGCAATAGTGGTTGTGGTAGAGTCCAAATCGATAGGCGTGTTACAACCCACAATGGTGATTATTAAAACAAACAGGATCAAAAAAAGCGACGAAGTTAAATGGTTTTTCATAGAATGATATGATATATCATATCATATATAATCTTTTTATTTTAGATCAATGTCTCCGGACATTACATAACGTAAAATTGGGTGTGCAAAATGGGTAAAAGCAAAACGCCATCGCAAGCCTCGAATTTGGTAGAATTTCTACTAGAGAAATAAAAGGAATATTACCTTCAAAAAAATCGTTAATCATTAAGCAGCTTTGGAATTTTCAGAAAAGACTTTTGCCATGGTTTCAGCTGCGTTAAATCCATTTTTCATAACCACTTTTGTTTCAAGCCGCATGAAAGTATAGCAAGTGCGTGAATGGAAAGCAATTTAAAAAATAGGGACAGATAAAAGAGGCGTTAAAAACTTTGCCGGATATCTTGGCCTAAGCTATTATTCAAAAATCAAGAAGTAAATTTTTACACAAACCTTTCAAACACCTCGTTGCCTAAATATAGCCCGCGGCGGGTCAATTTAATGTTGCCATTGAAAGTTTCCAGTAGGCCATTCTTTGTTAATTCAGCGACTTCTTTTTCAAAACCATAGAACTTTTCGGCTGGTAAACCATCGAGGAGGCGAAGGCCTAGCCAGAGAGTCTCACCCCCACTTGTCTCTTTGCCTGCGGCGGATTCGACATTCTCCCCCTTGAAAAGGGGGAGAAAAGAAGAGGGGGTAATATATTTCTCCACGCAATTAGGATTTGCCCACCTATTTCCATTAACATGCGAATGCGCCCCAGCGCCAATCCCTAAATAGTTTTCATTCCACCAGTAGGTTAAATTATGCTGGCATTCACGACCGGGCTTGGCAAAGTTGGAGATCTCATAATGTTTGTAGCCAGCCGCGGTTAGGGTCTCGATAGCGTATTCGTACATGGAAAGTGCTATCCCCTCATCCGCTGACCTTAAAGCTCCCCCTTTCTCCCAGAGGGAGAAAGCCGTTCCGTCTTCAATTTGCAGGTTATAGGTGGAGATGTGTTCTGGCTGCAGTTTGATGGCGGTTTGCAGATCGGCAAGCCAATCGGCCAGCGTTTGGCCGGGGAGGGCAAAGATTAAGTCAAGGTTGATGTTAGCAAATCCGGTGGCTTGGGCGTCGTCGTAAAATTGAAAAATTGTTTTGGCGTCGTGGATGCGGCCCAAAGTTTTCAGATGTCGCTCGTTAAACGACTGCGCGCCGATGGAGAGACGATTGATGCCGAGCTGCCGCAGAGCTCGTAGTTTTTTCTGATCGGCTGTTCCTGGATTAGCCTCGATTGACAGCTCGGAATGTCCAATGTCAAATTTCCAATGTCCAATTAAGGTGTTTATTATCTTATCGAAATGTTTTGGCTCTAGAAGAGTGGGAGTGCCGCCGCCGAAGAAGAGAGTAGTAAGTTGTAAGTGGTAAGCAGTAAGTAGAGATTGTAATTCATTGCCTAATGCTTCCACATACTTGTCAATTAACTCTTCCTTGCCGGCATATGACACAAAATCGCAATAGTTACATTTTTTTACACAGAAGGGAACATGAACATATAAGGCGGTCATTTCCCCAAACGCAGTACCGCGAGAAACGCCTCCTGCGGAATATCAACGCTCCCCACCCGTTTCATCCGCTTTTTACCCTCTTTTTGCTTTTCCAGAAGTTTGCGTTTGCGGGTAATGTCGCCGCCGTAACATTTCGCCAGCACATTTTTGCGGATAGCGGCAATGTTTTCCCGGGCGATAACTTTGACGCCCAGGGAAGCCTGGATGGGGATGGCGAATTGGTGGCGGGGAATAACTTCGCGTAATTTTTCGACTAACAGCTTTCCGCGCTGATAAGCGTAATCGCGATGAACAACTGTTGACAAAGCGTCCACCGGCTCCGAGTTGAGTAAAATATCCATTTTGACCAGAGCAGATTCGCGGTAGCCGATCAACTCATAATCCATGGAAGCGTAACCGCGGGTGACTGATTTAAGCAGGTCGTGATAATCAGAGATAACCTCGGCCAGCGGAATTTCAAAAGTCAGCATCACCCGTTTCTGATCGAGATATTCCATATTAATAAAATTGCCGCGCTTCTCGGTCGTAATGGTCATGGCGGCGCCGACATATTCCGCCGGGGTAAAAATCGTTAATTTCAAATACGGCTCCTCAATGCTTTTAATCTCGGCCGGTGGCGGCATTTGCGACGGGTTATCAACAATGATGGCCGAATTATTTAATTTATTAACGCGATAGATGACATTAGGGGCGGTGGCGATTAAATTTAAATTAAATTCACGCTCTAAGCGTTCCTGGACAATTTCCAAATGAAGCAGGCCGAGGAAGCCGCAGCGCAAACCAAACCCGAGAGCCGCCGAAGTCTCCGGCTCAAACGTTAAGGCGGCATCATTTAACTGTAATTTACCAATAGCCTCTTTCAGGTTTTCATAATCTTCGCCGGACAAAGGATAGAAGCCGCAGAAGACCATCGGCTTGATCGGTTTGTAGCCGGGGAGAGGGTGGGCGGCGGGGCGGTCTGCGGCGGTAATAGTATCCCCAACCCGACAATCTTTCACTTCTTTAATCCCGGCAATTATATATCCGACTTCTCCTGGACCTAGTTTATCGGCCGGCACTAAACCGAGCTTAAGGGTCCCGATTTCCTGGACCTCAAAAAGGACTTCCGCGCCCATTAATTTAATTTTTTGGCCGGTCCTAATCGCCCCATTAACAATACGGATATAAGCGATTACCCCGCGGAAGGAGTCATAATGGGAATCAAAAATCAAAGCCTGGAGCGGCTCTGCCGCGCTGCCGGTGGGCGGCGGGATGCGGCTGATGATAGCGCGCAAGATTTCTTCAATCCCTGTGCCGTCTTTAGCCGAAGCCAGAATAATATCTTTTTCTTCAATGCCAAAAATGTTATGAATCTCTTCCGCGATACGGGCGGGTTCAGCCGCCGGGAGATCGACTTTATTGATGACGGGAATAATTACGAGATTGTTCTGTTTAGCCAGATGGGCATTGGCCAAAGTTTGGGCTTCTATCCCCTGGGTGGCATCGACCAGTAACAAGGCGCCTTCACAGGCGGCCAGCGAACGGGAAACTTCGTAGCTGAAATCGACGTGGCCGGGCGTGTCAATCAAATTCAGAATATGGCCCTGATAATTCATGCGAATCGCCTGGGCTTTAATCGTGATCCCGCGTTCGCGTTCCAGATCCATGGTATCGAGAACCTGCGCGCGCATATCGCGTTTTTCGACCGTGTGGGTATATTCTAAGAGACGGTCAGCTAAAGTCGATTTACCATGATCAATGTGAGCGATGATGGAGAAATTTCTTATCTTGTCGGACATTGAATCATTCTAGCAGTTGACAAGGAAATGGTAAAGTTGGATAATGGGCGACAAATGAAGCAAACGCGTATCGTCGCGGGGGCGCTTTTTTTGTTTTGCTTTTGTTTTCCCACCCTGGCGACGGTAGATATTACGGACATTGGCGTTGGCGCACGGCCGTTGGGGATGGGGAAAGCGGCTGTGGGCGGACTGGATGATGCTTCCGCCCTCTTTACTAATCCCGCGGCTTTAACGCTTAATCCCAACTTAAATATCGTCAGCATGAACGGGAAACTCTTCTCCGAAGTTAATTATATCGTTTTGGGGGCGGCGGAATCAGCTCCTCTGGGCCGCTTTGGCATCGGTTACATTAATGCCGGAGTGGGCGGAATCCCTATTACCACGTTAACAGGTACCGCTTCGACCGCGGCGGTCTCCTGGGAGAGCAATGCCGATTATTATTCCAGCATTATTTCTTTTGATTACGCCACAGAGTTAAGCCGCTTGCTGCGCGGCCGTTTTTCTAATGTTTCCCTGGGAGCGAGTCTCAAATATTTTCTCCAGGGTTTTTCCGGCGGACAGTCTGGTTCAAGCAACCCACTGGCTGATGCCACCGGCAACGGCATGGATCTTGATCTTGGCTTAACCTGGCAGGCGAATTCCTGGCTCCGCCTTGGCGGGGTGGCCAATAATGTCTTGCCAACGGCGGCTGGCGGCAAATTCAAATGGACGAAGAACAATGTAACGGAAGGGATTCCTCTAGCCTTAAGGTTAGGCGGGAACCTAAAATTATTAGGGCCGCTCGCCTGGCGCCGGAGCGAGGCGCAAAAAGTTGATTTAAATTTTGAGTATGAAGCTGGTCGAGAGAGCCGTCCCGCCCTCTGGCGCTACGGAGTAGAATTCTGGCCAACACAACTTTTAGCTCTGCGGGCCGGTCTTGATCAGAAACCAAAAGCTTTATCATCAGGCGGAATCGATGTCGACAATAATCTCACCGCTGGGGTTGGCCTTGTTTTCGGCGGTTTTTCTTTTGATTACGCTTACCACCAATTTGGCGATTTGACGGAAAACGCGACTTACTTTTTCTCCGTCGGCTATCGCGGGGAAGAGCGGACGATTGCCAGAAAGATGGTTGATAAGTTAAAAAAGGAGCCGCTGTTAATCGCCGAAGTGGCGCCAAAACCGGAATTAAAACATTTTAGCGACGTTCCAAATAATTATTGGGCGCGGCAGCCGATTGAGTACCTGGCGGCGCTGGGGATCATGCCTGGCCGTACAGAGATGACGTTTGTGCCGGAAGGCCTTCTCACGAGGGGTGAATTGAGCGTTATTTTGGCCAAAGAAAAAATCGCCAAACCCGAACAAACTATTACGCGGGCGGAGGCGGCTGTCATGCTGACAAACTTTGCCGGCTTATGGGTGAAGAAAAAAGTCAGCAGTCGGGTTTATTCCGACGTTAGCGCCAAACATTGGGCGGCGCCGGCGATTGCCGCCGGTAAAATGGCCGGCTTTTACGCTTATCTGGCAGGCCAGCATTTCCAGCCTTCTCGGCCATTAGCCCGGTCGGAAGCGGCCGAAATTTTATCAAAAATACCTGCGATCAAACAAAAAATCAAAGAATTGATCTCGACCAACGGGGAAAAATGAACGCCG
>JACRKQ010000091.1 GCA_016219705.1 Candidatus Saganbacteria bacterium
GCAGCTGGCGGCGTTTGTCCAGAAGCTGTAGCCGTTGCTCCCTGACCATTAGCCATCGAGGCCGGAGCAGCCACTGATCTAGCCAAAGAAGCTTCCAGCGGAGAAGGATCTTCATTATGAGGAGGAACTGGCGCTTGGACTGTTACAGCATTGACGTTTGCCGCTAAATATTGCTGCATCTCTCTCCTTGTCCACCCTTGTTCAACCATCCGCAGCGTTTCTGTAAAAATTGAAGAATTTGGATCGAATTGGTCAATTGTAACCTGGGGGTTGGGGCCATTATCAGGCAATTGGAAACTAAAACTATCGCCGCCAAGAACGCGGCGCAAAGTTCGCGCCGTATCGGCAAAGCCCTCTACGCGATTCATATCAGCCGCCGTTACCTGCCCGCCTTCAATCACCCGGGCAAAAACTGTGCTGATAAAATTACGGGCGCAGAGAGGATTGCGCAAATTATAATTTGATTCACTTAAACCGTTACGATCATAATGTTCTGCAACATCGCGATTGATGCGCTGCATCATAGCCGCGCCCAATAAAGTCAAACCTTCACGCGCCCGCAGCCGCAATAAAGGATTGCCGCTTCGTCCCCCCGCCGCGGACTGCAACCGTCTTAATGCGAGCAGCAAGCTATCCTTCTGTGCTTGTTCCGCTCCATGCCCCTCGTCGATTGGCAAATTAATTCCCGCTGCGCGCAACACCCCAACGATATTGTGTAAACCCAAAGCTTGGATTAGTCCTCTTAATTGCCTATCGTTTAAAGTGATCATTTGCGCCAGCAATTCACTGCTCGGCACAATATAAATATCTTCACAGCGTAAAAACTCATCGGGAGAAAAACCCATGGCCTGACTCATAGATTTCAAATGATGAGTATAATGAACCAAGTGTCCTAAATCTCTAACGACAAAAGAGCCATTTGGCCCTCGCTGCCCCCCTCGGTCGCCGCCAACGAAAGCCTCCCAGGCTTTTTCCGTTATGTCATCATAGCCTGTCGCCCAAATAAAATCTCGACGCGTAATATAACCAGCTTCGTGCGGCGGCTCTCCGTGTCCATTGTAAGCCGCCAGAATCCGCTGACCAATCTCTCCTTGACGTCGATTGCCTTGCCGTATATTTAAATCATGACGCCAAAGCCCCTCAAACTCACGAGCCGCATTTTCTCTTATGGCTTGATCTGGAACCGGCTGGGTAGTTTGCGGTGCGGCAGCTCTACCTCCCCCGGCAACAGTTACCGGAGCGACAACAGCACGATTGTGATCGGCAAGAGTTTCAATCATTTTAATTACGGTTCCTTTTTCCCTAACACGCGATCATATTCTTTCTGATTGTTTTTCAATTGGTCCTGCAATTCCTGATATTTTTTCTCGACAGTTTGCAGCTGGCCTTTAGCCTTTTTCTCGCGCACAATCGCATTAATTAAATTGACAATATTTGAGATCAAGGCGAAGACGCCGAGAGCGATAAAAAATGTCGGCCAATTAAAGTTTTGTATTAAATAATCTATCATTATTTTTTAACCTACCACATAAACTGATCCGCCAAGCCCAGCCGGTCTAATATCCGCTGTCGTCACTGGCGCCGTAACTGGCGTTTCGGTCGTTGGCGCCGGTGGGAGCGTTTCACCAGGAGTCGCGGTTGTTCCCGCTCTGGCGCCATGATTAGATACGACAGGCTGAACGTAAGTCACAGGGTTTGGAACTCTGCCTGGATCAATCAATCGGCCTAATGAGCCAAAAACACTTGTATCTCCATCTACTTGCTCAACGCCATTTGGCCCTCTGCGATAATAAGTTCCAGCTAGTGGATCTCCTCTTTGACTTGTATCTCGAGTTTGATTGTTTAGCAGATTGCTCACACCGCCTGCCATGCCGGAAACACCTTCACGATATTTTCCACGCAAATCTTCCGGTTCGCGGATCTTTGCTTGAGACACCATGGTAACTAATTGCACTGGCATATTATTTTTCCTCAACCATATTATCGTAACCAGAGGGGGAAAACTTGCATGCTATTGTATAGAATTTGGCTCCAGCCTGGCTCCAGCCGGCACCAGACGTCCTTTGTGTATCAGCGACCGGTTGGCAATAACAGCTCCTGCCTCAACTTTAACTCCTGCTTCCAGATGACACCAGCTCCCCACCACCGTCCGATCGACAACGCTTTCGGCCCCAATAATCGTATCGGACCAAATCACCGAACCGGTGATCATCGCCCCGTCTTCAATGACACAATTATCACCGATAACGGAATCTTTGATATAAACATCACGGCCAATTTGGCAGTGGTCGCCAATAACCGTCCCTGCAAAGTGAGTCGATCGTTCAGGCAGATGTAAATGAACTCGTCCCTGCAGGGCATCATAATTGGATTGTAGATACTGATTCAGATTACCTACATCACTCCAATATTCGTTCATCTGGCAGCCGTAAATCGCCGCTTCTGCCGCTGCCAACCGCGGGAAAAGCTGGCGGCCAAAGTCATATGGGCCGGGAGGGATTAACGCCAGCGCTGGCGGCTCTATTACATAAATCCCCGTATTAACCCAGTTGCTTTTAGCTTTTTCCGACGGCGATTTTTCCTGGAATTCCGTTATCCGCCCTTGCCCGTCGCCAACCACCACGCCAAAATGATTGGTCTCCTTGACCTGTGAGAGGGCCATTGTCACCAGCGCTCGTC
Organism: Candidatus Saganbacteria bacterium; assembly: GCA_016219705.1. Taxonomy (GTDB): domain Bacteria; phylum Margulisbacteria; class WOR-1; order O2-12-FULL-45-9; family O2-12-FULL-45-9; genus JACRKQ01. The sequence continues at coordinate 2,680 of JACRKQ010000091.1, forward strand.
GTGATTTATGAAAATCGACCAGCTGTTGAAGGTTGATATCTGTCAGGGCGTCGGAAGAGAGGACCAGAAAAGTTTCTTTGACATCAGCCAGTTCCGCCATCCGCTTAACGCCGCCCGCCGTCCCCAGCAGCTGCTCCTCATAAGAATAAGAGAGGTCAACCCCCAGCCATTTCCCGTCGCCAAAATAATTTTCGATCTGTTCCGGGTGATAATGAATGTTAGCGGTAACCTGGCGGAAACCATGCCGCCGCAGCAGTTCAATATTGTGGCGCATCGTCGGCCAATTAACGATCGGCACCATCGGCTTAGGGACCGCCAGCGTCAGCGGCTCCAGCCTCGTGCCATACCCGGCAGCCATAATGAGAGCTTTCATCGTTCAATTTTGCTGATGCGCCGCAGATGGCGTTCGTCGCCGGAAAATTCGGTTTTCAACCAAACAGCGACAATTTTAGTCGCTTTAGCTTTGGTCAACTTTCGCCCGCCTAAGCAAAGAATATTACAGTCGCCGTGGCAACGGCTCTGTTTCGCCGTATAAGTATCCTGGACTAAAACCGCCCGGATGCCGCGGACTTTATTGGCTGTAATGCACATGCCAACGCCAGAGCCGCAAAGGAGAATGCCGCGATCAAATTCACCCCGCGCCACCGCCTCCGCCACCGGATAAGCGTAATCAGGATAATCGACCGCGGCTTCTGAACTAGCGCCAAAATCTTTGAGATCATAGCCTTTACGTTTCAGGAACGCGATAATAATCTCTTTTAGCTTAAAACCTGCATGATCGGAACCGATAGCTACTTTCATTTTTCCATCGCTCCTTTCATTTCTTTGACCGCTTGCCGCAGGCCGACGATAACCGCCCGCGCGATGATGGAAAAACCGATATTCAATTCTTCCACCCCAGGAATAGCCGCGATCGGCTTTACATTATCATAATCCAAGCCATGGCCGGCATTAACGCGCAATCCCAGCTTAACCGCCTTGTCGACGATTTGTTTAACCTTAACCAAACTGCCGCCGCGCGCATATTCTCCGGTATGGATCTCGATAAATTTGGCGCCAACTTTAGCCGCCGCTGCAATCTGCTTACTCTCCGGGTCAACGAATAAACTAACAATAATTCCCGCCCTCTGCAACTTAGCGACATATAATTTTAATTTCTTTAGCTGGTTAGCGGCATTCAGGCCGCCTTCCGTCGTAATCTCCTGACGTTTTTCCGGAACAAGGGTGACCATGTCGGGTTTGATCTTAAGGGCGATTTTTAACATCTCTGACGTCGCGGCCATCTCCAAGTCCAGACGCGTCGGCAGTTTTCTTAAACGAATAACGTCATCATCCTGGACATGGCGGCGGTCCTCTCGCAGATGGCAGACTATCCCATCGGCTCCCCCGGCAATAGCCTCTTCCGCCAGCAGCGCCGGATCAGGGAAACCTTCCAGGCGCGCTTGGCGCAAAGTCGCAATATGGTCGATATTAACTCCGAGTCTTATCATATGTTTTTATGGACCAGACAAACCGCGTACGCCGCGATTCCTTTTTTCGTCCCGGTAAAACCGAGACCTTCTTCCGTCTTGCCTTTAATGTTAACCAGGGCGACAGCAATATCCAAAGCTTTAGCGATATTCTGCTTCATTTGCGCGATGTAAGGAGCGAACTTCGGTTCCTCCGCCACAATGGTCGCGTCAATATTATTGACGGCAAAATTGCGGCTGCGCACTAATTCGCCGATATAAGTTAATAATTTCAGACTGTCAGCCCCCTTATATTTTTCTTCCCCCGGCGGAAAATGACGCCCAATGTCGCCTTCACCAATCGCCCCGATTAAGGCATCAATAATCGCGTGTGTTAAGACATCCGCATCCGACCAACCGAGTAAACCTGTCACATGAGATATCAATACTCCCCCGATTATTAACGGACGCTTCTTCACTAATTTATGGACGTCGTAGCCAAAACCTATCTTCATCTTAATATCCTTTCAAATAATAAAACACCGATGACAAATATTCGTTCACGACCAATTGAGTATCCTCATGCCGCCGCCACCAGCCTTTTACTTTAAACTTCGATTCCCGAGCCGGCACAACAATGACCTCTATCTCGGCGCCGCTAAAAACCTTCTGAAAAACGCGCTTTGCCCGGCGCGTATGGTATGGCGACGTCACCAAAATAATTCTCCTAGCTTTGCGCTTTATTAAAATTGGCAGAGAAAACCTAGCGTTATCCAGCGTGGAAAAAGATTTATCTTCCAATAAGATCGCTGCCGCGGGAATCCCCAGGACAACCGCTTGATGTTTCATCCAGTCAGCTTCCGTCAAGCGCCAGGCGAAAAGCCCGCCGGAAACGAGAATTTTTTTAGCGTATTTTTTACGATAGAGTTTAATTCCCTCCATCATCCGCTCCCCATTGCCGTCGCCAGATAAAACGACAATCACATCAGCCGGTTGTAACTTATCCTGAACAATCAAAAACGCGCCGACGTTATCCAGCCAAAATGGCCTTGTTAACCAAAGGCTAACGCCAAAGATAAAGATGATTGAAATCGCTCTTATTGTCTTTTTTAACATTTTAACCTTTTAACTTTTTAACCTTATTTTGGGAGGCGCAAAAGCGAGCGCATCAGAAAACGCGGGTTTTTTATTAACCCCATGACCAGGGCGCCAATAGTCGGGTAAGTTCGGGGATTTCCAATCAAGCTCCAAAAAATTGAAGAGTGATTTTCAAAATCGCCGATCTTTTCTATCAAGCCGGCATTATCCCTGACATAAGAGAAAATCCGCGCCAAAACATCCTCCCCCATATTTTCCATGATGTTCCTGGCCAGCAGGCAAATTTTTATCTCCTGTTCAAATTCTTCCCGCCAGCGTTTCTCATATAATAAAAGATTATCTTCTTTGATGGCCTCGGCCAGGAATTCCGCCGCTTTCAGCCCATAATAAATACCGCCAGAGGTAATCGGCTTGATCTGGCAGGCGGCATCGCCAACCAACGCCAAATTACCCCGGGTCAATTGGCAGGTGCCAATGGGGATCGCCCCGGCATTTCTTTCAATAATTTCCGCGCCATTATATCTTTCCACAAAATGGTTCAGCTCCTGGTAAGGATTGGGAGAAATCGTCCCCACCCTGATAAAACCATTTCCCTCCGGGATCACCCAGGTAAACATGGAAAACGGTTTGACATAATCGACTTCGACCATGTTAGGATAACGCGGCGCTGTTTTCATCCGGTACTGGTAGCCGCGATAGAGCTTCATATCCGACGTCAGGCCGCCGGATTTTCTGATCCGAGAATTCGGCCCGTCGGCGCCGACCACGATATCGGCGTAATATTCCCCATTGTTAGTTTTTATGATATAACCTTCTTTGATCGGATGCAGTTCTTCAAAGCGGGTGTTGAATTCTATGGTTAGCCCCTGGCTTAATTCCTGGTCAAAAATAGCGCGATCAATTATGTAAGCGACTTTCGGGCGATTGAGGATAAAAGACGCCTCTTTATAAGAAACGCTGGCGCCATCAATAATATTTTGGATCGATTTTTGCGACAGCGGCAAACGCAGCTCCTCAAAAAGGCCGCGGCCGACGATACCGGCGCACTGCACCGGCCGCCCCACTTCAGCGTGTTCTTCCAATAAGAGCGGTTCAAATCCTTGATGCTTGAGCAGCTGCCCTAGGTAACAGCCAACCGGCCCCGCTCCGACAATTACCACTTTTTTGGTCTTTTTGATCACAGAGACTTATTATATCTAATTTGGGGATGAGAGTAAACTATTGAAATCCCGCATAACCGTGCTAAAATGCCAGTCATGCTTGTTAGGGTGTCAATAATTTTAACCTTTTGTTTTTTTGTCTGCTTTCCCTGTTACGCGGCCGACACAACAAAGATCGTTTTTGATGATTTAGGAAATATAAGCGCCTATTGGCTGGCAGTAATTACCAGCGAAGGGATAACAAAAAAACAGATAAATTCTTTAACAGCCGGGGCAGTCTTGTCCCAACCGATTTTGGAAATCAGCCGAGAAGTTGTCGATTTTGATCTTTACCGCGATAACGGCATAATCGCTCTCGTCACCGAAACTAATAATCACCGCCTGTTTTTTACTTCATCCAATAATAATGGCTGGAGATTTTCTCTTCCGCAAATGCTGAACCAGAACGGCCAAAATCCGCGCCTCGCTTGTCAGGCAAATCGCCTGGCTGTCGCTTGGGAAAAATCAGGCAGCCTGGAACTCTGCCAGAGCGGCAATAACGGCTCTATTTTTGAGCCGCCTCTTGCTCTGCAAATCACCGGTGAAATTATCACTTTGCCCCAGGTCTTGTTTGATAATAATCACGCCGTTAAAGTGGTTTTCGTCTCACAGCACAAAATAACCGGCCAGTATAGTATCTGGCAGGAAAATCCGCGCCAATTAATTTATCGGAGTTATGATAAGATTGATGATTTGCATTTCCATCTCTCACATGACTTATTAATCATCACTTGGCAGGAACAAAACTTCTCCGGCTGGCATAATTATTATTGTCTCTCCCTCGACCAGGGCTTGACATATGGTAATCCCCAAACATTTAATCCGGATGGCAAGCCCCGGGCCGTCGGTTTCCCGGGCGGCCGCTTTGCGGCTATAACTTTTGATAACAACCAGCTTAAAGTCAGTGAGATTCCGACAATTAATCCGCCCGCTCCCCTCCCTGCCACCCCCACACCGCTTGTAACAAATAATAAAAATCCTCTTTTACTGTCTTGCAGTATAAATAATAATGAGCCCACCTTTTATCAGCTAAGCATTGCCCCTCAAGCCAAATTAAACCAGCCGCTATTTAGCCAGACGCAATTGCCGCCTTTCACTAATTCCAACGTAACTTTTACCCTTTCGCCGGAGACGCTGGCCGAAGGAAAATATTACTGGCAGGTTTCCGCCAACAATGGGACGGCTCAAAGCCCAGCGACAGAACGGCGCAGCCTGATTATTGACAATACCGCCCCTAATTTCAGCGCATTAGAAGCAGAGCGCCAGTTTGGTCAAGTAATTTTTCGCGGCTGTATTAATTCTTCTCCGGCCTGGCTGGCAATCAACAATCAAGCGCAAAATTTGACAGACGGCGGAACGTTTACCGCAACTTTTGAGCTGACCGCTGGCCTTAATAATTGGCTTTTTAGAATTAGCGATGAAGCGGGCAACTTACAATTAATTTCCCGTGAAGTTTATTATGACCCCGCCTCCCCGGAAGTTGTTGTTACGTTAGGCGATAATCAATCGTGGTTCAAAGCCGGCGCCGCTGTCTTGCTGCAGGCAATCATCCATGATCCAAAAAATATAATTGAGGATAAAGAGTCCCCGCTTTTAACTTTGCCGGGAGAAAAGAGCGAACCATTTTTAGTTTACGATGAAGAGACCGGCACACTCTCCGGCTTTATCACCTTGCCGAAAACACTGCCGAACGGAAAACAGTCCGCCAGTCTGACCTTTCATCGCCAGAATGGCGACGCGCTGGTTTCCTCATTTACATTTAATATCGGCGTAGCAGCGGAAACTTCCGGCGTGGCGCGTGATATGACCGCATCTGCAGAAACAATCTTTTTAGCTCCACCGCCGCCTGCGCCGGAAAACCTTTTAATCAGCTTTGCCGCCGGGCCAAATCCTTTCTCCCCGGCCAGGGAACTGCCGCGCGCTTTTTCGGCAACCGCTGACAATAAAGGGATGGTCTTCGCTTATTCATTAATCCAGCCGGCCGACATAAAAATCCGCATTTATGATATTACTGGAACTCTAATTTGGGTAAAAGAGATTAATGGCGCCAGCTCCGGCTTTACTCCCTGGAGCGGGACAGACCAGGCCGGCCAAATCGCCGCGAACGGCATTTATCCTTATTTTTTCACCGCCAATAACGGCGGCCAAAAAGAAACTCGTCGGGGAAAGATCGTTATCTATCAGTAAGCGCCGCCGCCGAAGAAAACAACGGGGATCGTCCGCATTAAGATTTTAAAATCAAGCCATAACGTCCAGTTTTCAATATAATAAACATCGAGCCGCACCATTTCTTCAAAAGGCAAAAGGGAACGGCCGGATATTTGCCACAGCCCGGTAATCCCCGGCCTCACCCTTAAGCGTTTTAAATGCCAGGGATTATAGTTGACGACTTCGCGCGGTAAAGGGGGTCGCGGCCCCACCATGCTCATCTGGCCGAAAAAGACATTCAAAAGCTGCGGCAATTCATCAATGCTTAAACGGCGCATGAAACGGCCCAGCGGCGTAATTCGCGGATCATTTTTTATTTTAAATATATTCCCCGCAACTTCGGAGAGCGGCTCTAATTGGGGGAAAAGCTGTTCCGCGTTTTCAATCATCGAACGGAACTTAAACATGGAGAAAACCCGGCCGTCCAGGCCAATACGCTCCTGGGTGAAAAAAACAGGGCCTGGCGACGTCAGTTTAACCAAAAGACAGAAGAAGCAGAGGATCGGAGCAAACAACAACAAACAAAGCGCTGATAAAATAATATCAACCCCCCTTTTAATCAGGGCGTTAAAACCGCGCAAGCGGATTTCCGAAACCGTTAATAAGGGAATGCCGCCCAGCTCATCAATGTCCAGGCGGCTGGCGATTAATTCCAGAATCCCCGGCACCAGTTTAAATTCGACGCCATAGCGCTCATTCTCCGTGATAATGTCGAGAATTTTTTCCGCCGGGAATTTAGCGCTGGCGAAGATCACTGCGGTGACCTTACGGCTGACGATTAATCTTTTGATCGCGCCGCTGTCCCCCAATACGGGCAAACCGTGAAAAAACGAATTGAGCTTCGCCGGATCATCCTCGACAAAACCGATCGCCTTGTAACCAGAAGTTTTATCCTGGGAGAGCTTATAAGCCAATAACCGCCCCATCTCGCCCGCACCAATAATCAAGACATTCCGCCGCCGCCAGCCCAGCGCCCGCAGCCAGCGGAGGAAAAAAAATAATAATAAGCGCGACAGGGCCAGCAGGATAAAAGCGATTCCCCAGGCATTGATGACTAAGAGACGGGAAAACCAGAGCTCGCGATTCAGAAAAAGGAAACCGAGCAAAAGCAGAGTAGAAAGGGAGAGGCTTAAAAAAAGCGCCGCCATCTCGTCAATTAAAGCGGAAAATTTCCTGGCTTCATACAGGCCAAATAACTTAAAAAGCGCCAGCCAGAGAGGCACAATAAAAACCAACGTCCTTAAATACGGTTGGAAATGAGGAATGGAATCGGGCGGCACAAACAGCAAAATATTAAAACGGACAAAATAAGCCAGGACAAAAGAGGCGGCAATCAGGCATCCGTCCAGAATAAATTTAATGGCCATAAAGATTAATTAGCGTAAACGCGTTAATATCCGCCGCGCGGCGGCATTATTGGGATCAAGACTTAGCGCCTGTTCTAATTCCTCCCGGGCGCGCGCTGGCTCGCCGTGGGCCAAATACAATTGTCCCAGCTCAATGTGGGCGGCAATATTTTTTGGGTCAATCATTATTGCCTGCTGAAAATCTCCCAGCGCCAGGTCAGCGCTTCCTAAACTTTTTAGCGCGATCCCCCTTACCAGATAGCCGCTGCCAACTTTGGGATCAAGCGCCACCATCCTATTAGCGATCGTTTGCGCCTCCACAGCGCGGCCCATAATAATGTAACGGCGCGCCACCTGTTCCAGCAAAACCAAATTATCGCTGTAACGCTGAAGCGCGCTCTCAAAAAATTTCAATGTCTCGGCTGGCTGGCCCAGCTGATTATTGAGACGCTCCAATTCCGCCAGCGGTTCCGCCAAATTGGGATTGATCATAAAAGCCCGGGTAAAATTCTGGCGCGCAGCCTCAAAGCGCCCCAGGCGAACATCTATCAAACCCATGAGATGGAAGACCTCGGCGTAATAAGGATCGATCTTAATCGCTTTTTCAGAACCTGCAAGCGCTTTGGCCATGTCGCCGCCCATAAAATAGATCTTGGCCAATAAATAAAAATTGTCGGCATTATAAGCGTCAACCTGCGTGCCGCGCCACAAGGTTTTTATCGCCGCGTCGATATTTTGGCCGCGCTGGACCGCAGCGACATTCGCCTGGTTCAAGTAAGCGATCCCCAAATGCGAAATAGCTGTGCCTTCAAACGGGAAAATCTTGAGCGAGACTTGTAAGTCGCCAGTCGCCCCTTTAAAATTCCCCGTCTCCATTTTTGTTTTACCGGACTTAAACCAGATGTCGCCGCGGAAAGAATAAAAAGAGACATACGATAATAGGGCCGCGATTACGACGATAACGGCGGCGTTTATCCAGGGCAACTCCAGCCAATTAATTTTTATGACTTTTTCTTCCGGCTCATTTTCACCGATTATCATTACCATTCCCATAATTATCCAGAAAATAGAAGTTATGGCAATCACTCCGAAACTAAATTGATTTTGGATTAAATACGCCAATCCCGCCGACAACAGACCGGCAAGCAAAAGGCGGAGCGTCAAATCATCTGAACCAGAAGCTTTTCGCCAACCAACCTTAAAAAAGGTAAAAATCAGCCAGATATAAACAAAGAAAGCGATCAGCCCTTTGGTCACGCTGACGTCAAAAGTCTCATTGTGACAGCGATCCTGTTTAACGTGGAAAGCTTCCTTAAAGCGAAAAAGGTCTGTTTCATAACGCGGAAACACCATTTTCAAGACTTCCGGACCGACGCCAAATAAAGGATTGTCGGCAATGATCCCCAGGGCGCTCTTCCACGTCTCTCCCCGCGAACCGGCCGCCCCTTTTAATTCCAGCTTGGCTTCCGCTTTTTCCACCGCCTGGACCGGGCCGGATGCCGGCTTGGTGGTTATTTCCGAGGTAAACCTTTCGAAAGGGGAAAATTCCGGCTGGAGCATAGTAATGCCGGAAATCAGAAAAATTAATCCGCCGCAGATCAGGAACTTGCGCCAATTAGCAAACAAGACTTGTCGGCCGGCCACCAGGGCAAAAAGCGCCAGCCCGGTCATTAAGCCCATGTAACCGCCGCGGCTCTGGGTATAAAGGATGCAGATATAGGAAAGAAAGAGCGCTAAAGTCAAGACAATATTTAAGATTTTTGGATGGAGTTGCTCATAAGTATAAGCAAAAATCAAGGCCGCCGCCGTCAAAAGCGTAAACCCGACATACCAGAGAACAATATTATACGCTTCGAGATTAAAAATCATCAGGCAAAAAAACGCCGGGATAAAAAGGAAAGCCAACAGCGGCAAAACTTGCTTGGACCAATCAAAAGCCGCGGTAGATTCTTTTTTATCCAGAAGTAGCATGGCTAAAATGAGGAAAAAGGCCATCAGCATATACGCTGCCAGGAAATTAGGCTGGCCGATCATGCCAATAACCCGCTGCCAAGTTATAACCCCGCCCCACATATAAGGATCGAGGCTAAAACGCTGCAGCATGGAATAGACTGCGGACAAAGTCGCGGCAGAAGTCACGGTTATGATAACTCGCTTCAGCTGGACGATATTTTTCAGATAATTTGTAACGACAAAAAAGAGGAGGCCAAAAAGATACCAGGTAGTCAAACCTTCATACCGGCCGTAAAAACCAACAAGACTGGTATAAACATGGATGGAGGAAAGCGCGGCGATTGTCGCGCAAAAAAGAAATGACAATATCGGCCAATCAAGCGGAGTACGGATAAAATAATTCTGGTCAGACGACCCGTAGGGGCGGGTAATTACCAGCTTTAATGACCATAAGGTCAAGATAATTATCACGAACAGACGCAAAAACGCAACTTTAGTGCCGGAGAAAACAATTCCAAGACGGCGGTCGAAAATCGTCGGCAGCAAAAAAATTAACGCCAGGAAAACAATTTCCACTGTCAAAGCGAAAACCCGGGAATTTTGCCAATCGAATCTTGATGTTATTTTTTTCATAAGCCTCTTTCCTTTACTTTGGTTTCCACAAAAGCTTTCATTTTCTGCTTAAATTGCGCCTTGTCAAATTTTACCGCCTGGGCTTGCAGTCGCCGCTTATCCCAAGCCAAAAACTGAAAACGCTTTAAAGCTAACATCAAAGATTCGGAAGTGGGTTCATCAAAAAACAATCCGGTCACTTCATCAATCATTGTTTCCAAAGCGCCGCCGCCGCGATAGGCGATCACCGGACGTCCCGCCGCCATCGCCTCCAGGGGAACAATGCCAAAATCTTCTTCTCCGGGAAAAATCAGGGCGCGGCACTGGGTGACATATTTGACCAGCTCTCGGTCAGCAACTGGACCGACAAATTCTATGGTTGGCCCGGCTAATTGCTTAAGCCGCAGTCGATCCGGACCAGCGCCCAGAATTTTTAGCGGTAATTCCAGGCGATTACACGCCTCGATCACCAGATCTATTCGCTTGTAAGCTGACAACCGAGAAACCACAAGAAAATAATCAGCGTCTACATTAGAGACCGAAAACAGATCGTTGTCTACCGGCGGGTAAATTATAACAGATTGACGCTGATAAATCTTGGCAATGCGGTCAGCTACAGCCCGGGAGATCGCAATAAAAAAGTCAACTGCATTGCTGTTATTAAGATCCCATTTTTTTATTGGTTCCAGCAAAAACGAAAGCAAGGTCTTAAATATTTGGGGAATCGACTCCCTTTTAACATAATCATCGTAACGCCATAAAAATCGGGCGGGCGTATAACAATAACAGATATGGAGCTGCTTTGGACTTTTTCTGATGCCTTTAGCATAAGCCGAACTTGAAGAGAGAAGCACATCATAGCCGCTTAGATCAAACTGATCAAAAACTAAAGGATACAAAAAAAAATAGCTCTTAAATAAATCAAAAACAAAAGGCAGCCGCTGCATCCAGGAAACGCGGATATCCATATGACGGAAAATTTCCGGCATTTTTTGTTCATTGAAAATGGAAGTATAAATTGGCGCTTCCGGCCAAAGCTCATGCAGCGCGGTGATTACCCGTTCCGCCCCGCCAAACTGGTTAAGATAATCATGGACAATGGCTATTTTCATTAAATCAGTTTATCCCTGCTTTGGTCCTGGCCAGATCAGCATCAACCATCATTTTTACCAATTCATTGAATTTAATTTTTGGTTCCCAGCCTAAAACCATTTTTGCCTTGCTGTAATCACCTTCTAAGATGTTGACTTCCGATGGACGGTGCAGTTTCTCGTCAACCACGATATATTTTTTCCAATCTAAACCGACATAAGCAAAAGCTTGTTCGGCAAACTCCTGCACCGTGTGGGTTTCCCCAGTCGCAGCGACATAATCCCCTGGCTTCTCCTGTTGCAGCATGAGCCACATCGCTTTGACGTAATCGCCGGCGAAGCCCCAATCCCTTTTAGCTTCTAAATTACCCAAACGTAATTCATGACTTAACCCAGACTTAATCTTTGCGGCGGCTAATGATATTTTTCTGGTCACAAATTCATAGCCGCGCCGCGGCGACTCATGGTTAAATAAAATCCCGCTCGAAGCGTGAAGATTGTAAGCTTCCCGATAGTTCATGGTCAAATAATATCCCGCCACTTTGGAAATTCCATATGGCGATCGGGGATGGAAAGGAGTATCTTCATTTTGCGGAGTTTTTTCCGCCTGGCCAAACATTTCACTGGAACCGGCAAAATAAAAATGACAGGCAGGGTTAGCCTCTTTTACCGCTGACAAAATATAATGGGTGCCGTTAATGTTCGTATTAATGGTCGAAAACTCATCTTCAAAAGAATAGCTGACAAAACTCTGCGCGGCCAGATGATAACACTCATCAGGCTTAATTTTTTCAAAAACGTTAAAAATACTGGCGTAGCTTTCCAGAGAAGCGGCATGTAAATGGATCTTGTCCAAAAGATGCCGCAGCCGCCATAGTCGATGTTCCACATTTTCAAAAGCGACACGGCGAACAATTCCATGCACCTCATATCCTTTGTCCAATAAAAATTCAGCCAAATATGATCCGTCTTGTCCCGTTATTCCGGTAATTAAAGCCTTTTTCATTTATATTTGATTCCTCTTCAAGATTTTTTACAGCCTTTTTCCACCAGATAAGCTTTTAACGCTTCCGGCCAAGGCCGCATAATGTCCAGACCTGATCGCTGTAACCCCTCATTTTTAAGCGCGGAAAAAGCGGGCCGCCGTGCCCGAGTCTTATATTCCGCCTTAGTCGTTTTATGGATAGCAACTTTTTTACCAAGCAGCTCAAAAATTTTAGACGCGAATTCATGCCAGGAGCAACTGCCATGGTCGGCCGCGTGATACAAACCATAATGTTTGGTCTGGATTAATTTATAAATCTGCCGCGCCAGGTCGAGAGAATAAGTCGGTGAAGTAATTTCATCGCTGACAACACGCAGTTCTTGTCCCGCTTTTTTCAACATCAGTTCGACAAAATTCACCCCCCCCTTGCCCTGGCAGCCCGCTGTACCGTAGAGGCCGGCCGTACGAACGAGAAAATGTTTCGGCAAAAGATATTTAACGCATTGCTCACCGGCATATTTGGAAATGGCGTAAATCGACTGGGGATTGGGCGCATCCGTTTCTACATAAGGCGAGCCTTTTTGGCCGTCAAAAACATAATCGGTGGAAATATGGACGAGAATTGCATCGTTGTCGCGGCAGGCTTGCGCTAAATATTTGACGCCATAAGTATTGACGGCAAAAGCCGGATCGAGATTATCCTCGCAATTATCGACGTGATGATAAGCGGCCGTGTTGATAAAAGTCGCAGGCGATAACTGTTTAACGATCTTGGCCGCCAGCGCTTGATTGGTAATGTCAAGGTCCTTGATCGTCAAAGCCACCCGCTCTGAAGGAGGAATTACCCGGCAGAGATCCGTTCCCAGCTGCCCATCAGCGCCGATGATGATAATCTTCATGAAAATCTTTCTCCAGTTTTGGCGTTTTCTCGCCTCACAAAATCAGCTCCGGATAAAAGATATCTTTTTCCGGCTAAGACGACTTTCAAAAGCAGCGCTCCGTCGGCAGTTTTAACAACCGGGCCTTCCGCCGTTATTTTAATTATTGCGCCCGGCGCATCATGAGAATTGTCCGGCCAGGCGGCGACCTGGTAAACGCCCAGCAATTCGCCGCGAAAAATCGTGTAGGCTGGAGAATGGGGATTCAACGCCCGGACTAAATCAATAATTTTTTGCGTCGGCCCCGGCCAGCGGATAAAAAGATCTTCCGGTTTCATTTTTGGGGATTTGGGATATTCGCCGGCTGGCTGCGGCCGGCCTTGAGGCGACTCTCCCGTCGCCGCCATCTGTTTTAATAAGGGCTCAAGTAATGGCCAGGCGGCGAGTTTTTGTTTATGGATTACGGTTCCAGCCGTATCTTCCGCCAGGATGGGAACTTCGACTTGGGCGATCACATCGCCGGCGTCAAAACTATCCGTTAAAAAATGGAAAGTCAGCCCGGTTTTTTTCTCGCCGTTGGCAATCGGCCAGAAATAAGGGTGATAGCCGCGATAATATGGCAAAAGAGACGGATGAAGGTTGAGCGCCGCAATTTTTGCTAATGAATAAAAGGCGCGGGGCAATTTTTGATCAAATGTCGCCACTAAGATAACGTCCGGCTCAAGCTGTTTAATTGGCGCGAGCTCGGCGCTGTCAGCCAGACTTTCCACTTCCCAAAAAGGGATCTGCCGGCTATGGGCCAGGCCCTTCATATCCTGGATATCAAAATTGTTGGACCGGTTAAAGACCAGGCCGCATACCTGGTAAGGGGAATTTAAAAATTTTAACAATAATTCCGTGGCAAATTCACTGACGCCAAATAACAGGACCTTCATTATTTCTTTTTTACCCTAAGAAAAAAACGCTTTCCTTTTTGCAGTAAACGTTCTGTTGTCACATCAATTTCCTGATTTTCAGCAACAATCACCTGGTCGTCAATTTTAAACCCTCTCTGCTGGATAATTCGCCGCGCTTCAGCTCCCGACGCCGCCAGGCCGCTTTGTTTTAACAGTTCAACTGCCCGAAGCTGGCCGGTTGATAAATATTTTAATTCAATGTCAAATGGCCTTTGCCCCTGGCTGAAAACAGCCGCAAAATCATCCGCCGCTTTGCGCGCGAACTCTTCACCATAAAATCTTGCCGTCAATATTTTAGCCAATTGGCTTTTGGCCTCTTTGGGATGGAGAAGTTTGATCGTCTCTAATTCTTTATCTGTTAATAACTCATAATAGCGCAGCATTAACTCATCAGAAATAGACATCACTTTACCAAAAATTTGCCCTGCCCCTTCCGTAATACCGATGTAATTGCCCAACGATTTACTCATTTTTTGCACGCCATCGGTCCCCTCAAGGAGAGACAGGGTCAAGATAACCTGCGGCTCAACTTTAAATTCTCTCTGCAGTTCTCGTCCGACCAGCATATTGAATTTCTGGTCCGTTCCGCCGACCTCGATGTCGGATTTTAGATAGACCGAATCATACCCCTGGAACAACGGATATAAAAATTCGTGGATGGAAATCGGCCGGCCTTCTTTATAGCGTTTAGAGAAGTCGTCGCGCTCCAGCATCCTAGCCACCGTCTGCTTGGCCGCCAGATTGACAACCTCTTCAATTTTTAATTTCGACAGCCAGTCGCTATTAAAGACGATTTCCGTCCTGGATTTATCAAGGATCTTAAATGCCTGCTGCTGATAAGTCCGGGCATTGCTCTTGATCTCCTCCCGACTCAAGGGTTTGCGGGTCTCTGATTTTCCCGTCGGGTCGCCGATCAGCGCCGTAAAATCACCAATAATAAAAATCACTTCGTGGCCAAGGTCCTGGAACTGCCGCAGCTTATTTAAAATTACCGTGTGGCCCAGGTGAATATCCGGCGCGGAAGGATCCGCCCCAAATTTTACGCGCAGCGGGCGCCCTTTTGCCAATTTGGCCGCTAATTCTTTCTCCGGGAGCAACTCCACGATCCCGCGCTTGATAATTTTTAATTGTTCATCAATATTTTTCATTGGCAGCCCATCTCCTGCAGGACGCGGCTGATTGTTTTTGCCGGGATATCATCGACAATGCGGATATTGCCGATGGCCTCCGGCAGCGCCAGCCGTAATTTTCCGCCTTTAACTTTCTTATCAATTCCCATGGCGCTAATCACTTTGTCAATATTGATGCCTTCCAGCTTGACCGGCAATTCCAATCTTGTCAGCAGAGAACGGATGCGTTCAACTACGGGCGCTGCCAATAAATTTATCTCCTGGGCAATTTTAGCCGTTGCCACCATGCCGATAGCCACAGCTTCGCCATGGTTATAAGCCTTATAATGGGTTAATGATTCGAGGGCGTGGCCGATAGTATGGCCAAAATTCAAGATCATCCGCCGGCCCGTCTCCATTTCATCATGCGAGACTACCGTCGCCTTGATCTTTGCCGACTCGGCCACTATTGTCTGCCAGACTTTAAGCGCGGCGCGCAAAGTATCGGGCGACTCAAAAGCCTTGGTATTAAGATGATGGGCATTGGTTTCTAAAAATTGGAAAAAATCGGCGTCTTCAATTATCCCGTACTTGACGACTTCGGCCAGGCCAGTGCGCAGCTCACGCGCCGGCAGGGAGCTTAAGCACTGGAGATCAGAATAAACCAGCTTCGGTTGGTAAAAAGCCCCAATTAAATTTTTGCCATTAGGATGATTGACGCCGGTTTTCCCGCCAATGGCTGCGTCGACCTGCGCCAGCAAAGTTGTCGGAACCTGGATATAGTTGATGCCGCGCATGTAGGTCGCCGCCACAAAACCGGCCAAATCGCCGATCACCCCGCCGCCCAAGGCCAGGATCAATGAATCGCGATGCGCCGCATGGTCCACCAGCTCATCATAAAGTTTAGCGGCGATTTTTAAATTTTTCTGCCGTTCGCCGCGGGGGATCTCCAGCGTTTGGCAGGAAAAAGAGATCAGTCCCTGCCGCAGTTTATCGCCGAATAATTCATTGACCAGCTGATCGGTGATAATGAAGATCTCGCTCCCCCAGCCTGCTTCTTTGATTATTTTTCCTAAATTAGAAAGGATATCCGTTCCAACTACAATTTCATAGCTCCGTTCTTTTAATTCGACTTTGATTTTAGCCATGCTTTTATCTCCTCGCTGACTTTTTTCACTGATAATTTACCGGTATTAATTTTATAATCGGCTGCTTGTTCATAAATCGGCCGGCGCTCCCGCAAAATTCTTTCAATTTCAACTCTTGGTTCCGGCACACGCAGTAATGGCCGCTGGGTCTCATGTTTTATCCGCTGAAAAATCACTTCCGGCTCGGCCCAAAGCAAAATCAGCGGGCCGGACTGTTTCAGCCAGCGGACATTATCTTCACGCAATACCATGCCGCCGCCGGTAGCGATGACAAACCCGTCATAATCAGGCAAAGTTTTGGCGACTTCCGTCTCCAGATCGCGGAAATACGCTGCGCCGCGCTGCGCGAAAATTTCGCTGATCGGCTGCCGGGCGGTCTTTTCCACCAGCGCGTCCGTGTCCAGATAATTATAACCCAAATCCGCCGCTAATTTGCGGCCCACGACAGTTTTTCCCGCCCCCATAAATCCGATTAAAATAATGTTCATTTATAAATGCCCCTGAGACGATTTGAACGTCCGACCTAGTGTTTAGGAAACACTTGCTCTATCCAACTGAGCTACAGGGGCATAAACCTCCAGCAAACAACTTTTATTCAATAATCCTAATTAAATTAGTTTTGTCTCTTTCACAAAATCTGCAACCGTTTCTTTTGCAATTTTACGCAAATTGACTTTTGGCTTCACAAAGCTCGGCGGATTTTCGTACAGCCCCAACAAATCATTGGTCACCAAAACTTGCCCATCCGTTTTTCCGCCCGCTCCAATGCCAATTGTTGGAATCTTAAGGATTTTAGTAATTTTAGCCGCTAACTTCTCCGGAACTAATTCTAAAACGACGGCAAAACAGCCGGCCTTTTCTAAAGCTTGAGCTTCTTTTAATATTTTTCTCTCGTCCCTCGTCCCTCGCCCCTGGACTTTATATCCCAGCAAATTAACAGATTGCGGCGTAAAACCAAGATGCCCTAAAACCGGGATGCCCGCTTTAATTATTTTTTTGACCGCGGAAATATAACCGGCGCCTTCAATCTTGACCGCTTCAGCTCCCGCTTTAACCAATTTAACGGCATTGGCCGCCGCTTTGTCATCATTTTCTTGATAAGAACCAAAAGGCATGTCGGCCACGACCAAAGAATTTTTGACCGCCCGGGCCACCGCTCTGGTATGGACCAGCATCTCTTCCATCGTCACCGGCAGGGTATTTTTATAACCCAGCGCCACATTGCCCAGGGAATCGCCGACGAGAATAATATCAAGGCCGGCTTCATCAAGGATTCTGGCAAAAGGAAAATCATAAGCGGTCAGCATGACGATTTTTTGATCTTGAAGTTTTAATTTCCTAAGCCGGTTGACGGTCACTTTTTCCATGGCGTAAAAGTATTTAAGACCGACGTTTCGGCTTTAACTTTCTCCACCTTATAAAGCGAGAAAAGTTTCTCTTCCAGCTGATCTCGGGTCAAATAGCGGGAGAGGAAACCGTTTTCCGCCAGAGAAATAATTCCCGTTTTTTCAGAGACAATAATCACCAGCGCGTCGGAAAGTTCGCTGATCCCCACCCCCGCCCGGTGCCGCGTCCCCAAACGTTTATCAAGCAGGCGGCTTTCTGACAGCGGCAGCAAACAGCTGGCCGCCACAATGCGGTCCCCTTGAATTACTACCGCCCCATCATGCAGGGGTGATTGCGGATTAAAGATGGAAAATAAAAGCTCCGTCGAGAGGATAGCGTCAAGCCTGACGCCTGATTCCAGATATTCAGTCAGACCGGAAACCCGCTCCAGGACTAATAACGCCCCGACTTTATCTTCAGCCATCTGTTCCACCGCCCGAACAATGCTGCGGACATAAAAACTGCCGTAGGAAGTTGGCGCAAAACCCAGCGTCCCCAGGAGACGACCGCGGCCAAAACGCTCAAGCGTGCGGCGCAATTCCGGCTGGAACAAGACCACCAGCATGACCGCCACCAGCGCAATGAACTTATCAAACAGCCAATTTATTGTGTAGAGCCCTAAAAATTTGCCGACTAAATAAATCAACAGGACAATAAATAAACCACGTATCAAAGGCACGGCCCGCGTCCCCTTAAGCCAGATCAGGATGTAGTAGATCATCACAGCCACAATACCGATATCAACAAGATCCAGCCAGCGCAGTTCAAACGGCAAAATCATAAAATCACGTCGTTAGCCACCAGATCATCGTAGCTCTCCCTTTTCACAATTAATGTCGCCTGTCCGTCGTTAACCAGAACCATGGCGGGACGCGGGACCCGATTATAATTCGACGCCATACTGTAATTATACGCTCCCGTGCAAAATACGGCTAGAACATCAGCAACAGCGATTTCGGGGAGTTTGATATCACGGATTAAAATATCGCCCGATTCACAGAACCGACCGCCCACCGTCACTTTTTCCGTCGGCAAATCGTTGGCTTTATTAGCCAGCTTCGCGTCATAGCGCGCCTGATAAAGGATCGGCCGCGGATTATCCGCCAGGCCGCCGTCCACTAGGATATATTTACGCACGTCGGGAATTGCCTTGATCCCGCCGACGGTATAAAGCGTTATGCCGGCCGTCCCCACGATTGACCGACCAGGCTCAATCACCAGTTTGGCGTTAGTTTTGTCTTTGAGCACCGCGGCAATTTTGGCGGCATAATTTTCAATCGTGGGCGGCTCATCGGAACTCAAATAAGCAATTCCCACTCCGCCGCCAATATTGAGCTCGGCTGTCCCGTATCGTTTTGTCAAATCCAACAGCAATTTTGTTTCAGCGACAAAAGGCTCCGCAGCAAAAATCTGTGAACCAATGTGGGCATGAAAACCGGCTAAGGTCAGCAGCTTTTTGCTGCGAATAAGATTGACCGCTTCTTCAATTTCATCTTGCGGCACTCCGAATTTAGAATCTATCGTCCCTGTTTTAATATATTCGTGCGTGTGGGCGTCGATCCCCGGATTGACGCGGAGCATAATAGCAGCCCGCTGACTCATCATATTTGTAATCTCATCCAGGCTGATGATTTCCTGGACAGTATCGACCATAAAGCGGCCAAGGCTGGCCTCCAGCGCCATTTTGAGTTCCGCGCGCGTTTTCGTATTGCCGTGAAAATTCAACTTCTTGGGATCCACGCCTGATTTTAAAGCGGTATAGATTTCCCCGCCGGAGGAGACATCAAAACCCAGCCCTTCTGACGCCACAACTTTAAGAATTCCTGCCGTACAGAGGGACTTGCAAGCAAAGACCACGGCGGTGTTGGGATAATATTTTCGGAAGGCCTGCAAATACTGGCGGCAGCGGTTACGGATGGTTGCTTCATCCATCACATAGAGCGGCGTGCCGAATTCTTTGGCCAGATCAACGGTGTCACAGCCGCCGATTTCCAGATGATTTAATTTATTAATTTTCGCAGTGTCGGGCAGGTTTCTCATGATTTATTTCCTGATTATAACACAACAATTTCCCCCTTCACAAACCTTATTTAATATTCTAAAATAATGATTGTGAACAAAATAAGCGAACTGATAAAATTGGATGTCAGCCGCGATCAATATCCGCAGAATATCACCGACGAATCTTTTTACGGTTTTCCCAGCCAGCCCATTTTGGCCGCCGAAGAAAAATTATACAAAAAAGAGAGCCCTTCCATCGCCTATTTTTCCATGGAGTACGGCCTAGCTCCCAGCATTTATCATGAATTCAAAAGTGTTACTCCGCTGGACAAACGAAATATCATCACCGACCACGAAGTTTTTTCTAACATTAAAGATATGGACTATTATCATTTTATCCCCACGCAAAAAATCCTTGACCTGCCGATCTACAGCGGCGGCCTGGGAGTTCTGGCCGGCGATACTTTAAAATCCGCCGCTGACCGCAATACCTCCCTGGTGGGACTGGGCATCCTCTGGTCAAAAGGCTATTTCAAGCAGAAATTTTGGTTTCGCTATGGCGGCCAGTGGCCGGAAGAGATCTCCTGGGATCCCAATTCTTATCCTGGGCTTGTCCCCCTTCAACCAAAAATTTCCATCCCTTTAAGCGGGACCGAGCTTCACCTCAAGCTCTGGAAATATTATGTCTATTCGCATGATCTCAAAAATGTTATCCCGCTCGTCTTAATGGACGTCGAAATCGAAGAGAACCCGGAATATTTACGAGAATTGACCCACCAGCTGTACCGCAGCGTTAACCCCTGGATAAAAATCGCCCAGCGGATGATCCTGGGGATCGGCGGCATCAGGGCGCTTGACGCTCTGGGTTACTCTATTGATAAATATCATTTAAATGAGGGGCATGCCGCCCTGGCTTTCATTGAAAAAGCTGCGCGAGAAAAGCCTGAAGAGCTGAAAAAGATTTTTAATTTTACCTGTCACACGCCGGTGGAAGCCGGACACGATCGCTTTCATTTCCCTGAATTGGAAGGGGCGCTGGGTAAAGAGAAGACGGACCTTGTCCGCCAGTTTGGCCAGGACGAAAAGCAACCCAACACGGCCAATTTCACTTTACTGGCAATGAACACTTCGGCTCATGTCAACGGTGTTGCGGCCCAGCACGGCAAAGTTATGCATTTACAGTTTCCCCATCATCGCGATAAAATCCAGAGTATCACTAACGGTGTCCACTCGCATACCTGGATGTCTAAAACAATTAATGACCTGCTCTTAAAATATCGGCGGGAGATTGGCGACTTCCTTTCTGATCCAACTCTGCTGGCTAATGTCCAAAAACTGAAAAACATCACCGCTTTTCGGGAAGATCTCTGGCAAGCCCATCTGGCCAATAAAAAAGTTTTGACTGATTTTTTGAAATTTTGGTTTTTTAAGCCGGAAACGTTCACCCTCGGCTGGGCGCGCCGCATTGCCATTTATAAAAGGCCCGGCCTGCTTTTTCAGGATATAAACCAATTGGTCAGCCTGGCCAAAGACAAAGGCGGCCTGCAGATCGTTATCGCCGGCAAAGCTCACCCGGAAGACACTCCCGCTTCCATGCACATGGATGAGATTTTAAATCAGATAAATTTATTGAACGGCGAAATGAAATATCTGCGCGTCTGTTTCCTGGAGAATTATGATACTTATTTTGCTAAATTATTAACGAGTTCCGTCGATGTCTGGTTGAATAATCCTCTGCCACCCTTTGAAGCTTCAGGAACCAGCGGAATGAAAGCAATTTTAAATGGCGTCGTCCAGCTAAGCACGCTTGACGGCTGGATTGTGGAAGCGGTGAATAAGGGGATTGGGAAAATTTTTGGGTTTGAGGCGTCGTTGGATAATTTAGGAAAGGAAACGGATTGGCATTTAAAAGACGATTCGGCTGCGCTCTATGCGGCCTTGGGGGAATTGATGTCGCTCTATAATCAAGCTTTACGCGGCCAGCGAGGTCCAGGCGAATCCGCTTGGATTGATATGATGATTAATGGCCTGGCCGCCGGCGGTTATTTCAATACCGACCGGATGGTCAGGGAATATCGGGAAAAGATTTGGAAAGATTTGCAAATATAGAATAATTATGGTAAAATTATCTCCTGTTTTGCGGTAGTTTTTCCTGATCGCCGCATTTTTTTAGAACAAACCCAAGGAGGATAATTAATGGCGGTAATAAGTATGAAGGAGTTGCTCGAGGCTGGCGTGCATTTTGGCCACCAGAGCAACCGTTGGAACCCCAAGATGGGAAGGTATATCTACGCGGCCCGCAATGATATCCATGTTATTGATCTCAATAAATCTATCCCGTTAATTGAACAAGCTTATGAATTCGTCCGCAATGCCGTCGCCGCCAACGCGACGGTCCTTTTTGTCGGCACAAAAAAGCAGGCCCAGGAAGCTATCGCTGAAGAAGCGACGCGCTGCGGCATGTTTTTTGTCAATCAGCGCTGGATGGGCGGCACTCTGACGAACTTTAAGACCTTGAAAAAAAATATCGCCCGGCTTAATGACATCGAAAAGATGAAGGAAGACGGCACCTTTAATTTACTGCCGAAAAAAGAAGTTATCCTGCTGGAACGCGAGCATCGCAAATTGGCCCGCGGCTTAAGCGGCATCCGCCAAATGACCAAATTGCCGGAAATTGTCTTCATCGTTGACACGAAGAAAGAACAGACCGCGGTCAATGAGGCGCGCAAATTAAATATCCCGATCGTCGCCGTCATCGATACCAATGCCGACCCCGATGAAGTCGAGTATCCGATGCCGGGCAATGATGACGCTATCCGGTCGATTAAATTGCTGACCAGTGTCATCGCGGAAGCCATCATAGCCGGCCGCGAATCTTTGAAACCAGCTGAAGAGAGAACAGAAGAGATCGCCCGTCCCATGGAAGCGGAGGCGCCCGTCGAATCAATGGAGACCGTGGAAGAAGCCATCGCCTTGACGGAAGAAGAACGAATCGAAGGAATGGGACTGGCCAAGATTAAAGTCCCCGCAGCTGACGAAGAAGTCAAGCGGATAGGCTTTTAATAATCCGAAAGGAGAAAGCACCTGGGCATCACGACTGAACTAATCCAACAATTAAGGGAAAAAACCGGCTGCGGTATCATGGACTGCAAAAAAGCTTTACAGGAGACCAATTGTAACATTGAGACTGCTTCAGATATCTTAAGACAAAAAGGGTTGGCTTCAGCCGCCAAACGGGCCGATCGGGTCGCTTCCCAAGGCGTTATTGCATCATACATCCATAATGGCAACAAAATTGGCGTCCTGGTAGAAGTCAACAGCGAATCAGATTTTGTCGCTAAAAACTCTGATTTCCAAGCGTTTGTAAAAGACGTTGCCATGCAAATTGCCGCCGCTAATCCTTCATACGTCAATAAAGATGAAGTCCCGGAAAATTTATTGGAACACGAGAAAGCAATCTTGCTGGAACAGGCCAAGCAGGAAGGCAAACCAGAGAAAGCCATGGAAAAAATTCTCGCCGGTCGGATTGAAAAATTCTACGGTGAGATTTGCTTAATGGAACAGCCCTATATCCGCGATCCCAAAAAGACGATCAAGGATTTGCTGGCCGAATTAGCGGCCAAGATCGGCGAGAACATTATTGTCCGCAGGTTTACCCGCTATCAGCTAGGCGAAAAATCGTAAAGCACAGCTCCCTAAAGAATCGTCTCTGAAATCACTCATCAAAACCCGCAATTAAAATCAGAAGAACATCAGATGACATTCTCCCTCTCTTGGCCCTTGACAAGAAAATAATTTTGTATATAATTGGAATATACAGATAAATCCTATGGATATTTTATCTCAAGCGGAAGGTTTTGAATGGGATGAAGCTAATTTTCATAAAAATTGGGAACGACATGAAGTGGCTCATTATGAATGTGAGGAGATATTTTTTAATGGCCCTTTGATCGTCGTTCCCGACGAGAAGCACTCCCAGCAAGAAAAGCGATATTATGCCCTGGGTAAAACCAACTGGGACAGGAGTCTTTTTGTCGTCTTTACTATGAGAGGCAAGAAAATAAGAGTTATTTCGGCCAGGGATATGAATAAAAATGAACGGAGGTTTTACAAATGAAAAAAAACAAAAAATTACCTAAATTTAATTCGGAAAAAGAGGAATTCGAGTTTTGGTCCAAGCATGATTCAACTAAATATCTCGACTACTCGGCAGGAAAAAAGGTCCTTTTGCCTAATTTAAAACCATCCATCAAAAGTATTTCGTTAAGGCTGCCGGAATCATTGATTGAATATTTAAAAATTATCGCCCATAAACAGGATGTTCCTTACCAATCTTTGATGAAGATTTTTCTCACCGAAAGGGTAAAAAAAGAACTGCATCTGTCCGAAGTATAAAACAATGCCTAAAATCGTCTTAATCGACGGCAACTCTCTAGCCTATCGCGCTTTTTACGCCCTACCTGACACGATGAGAACTTCTCACGGGCTAATCACCAATGCTATTTACGGTTTTACCACTATGCTCCTCAAAGTTTTAGATGAAGAACCAGAAGCGATCGCGATCGCTTTTGACCGCCCGGAGCCAACCTTCCGCCATAAAAAATATGATAAATATAAAGGGACACGCGATAAAGCTCCCCCCAGCCTCTATGAGCAACTCCCCTATGTTAAAAAAGTTGCTGAAGCTTTTGCTATCCCAGTCTTTGAACAAGCCGGCTTTGAGGCTGACGACCTGATTGGCACGCTAGCCAAAAAGGCCGAGGCCAAAGGCTATGAGGTTGTGATCATGACCGGCGATCTCGACGCGCTCCAATTGGTTAATGATCAGATCAAGGTTTTAGCGGCTAGAAAAGGCCTTTCCGAGACGATGCTCTATGGTCCTTTAGAAGTTGTCGAACGTCTCGGGGTAAAACCTGAACAGGTCGTTGATTATAAAGCTTTGAGAGGAGATACATCTGATAACATTCCTGGCGTCCCCAAAGTTGGCGAAAAGACTGCCGCTCAATTGCTTCAAGATTTTGGTTCACTCGATAATCTTTTGCATAATTTAGATAAGGTGAAACAAAACGGCTTGCGGGAAAATCTGAAAAACAATATTCCTTTGGCCGAACTTAGCCGCCATTTAGCCCAGATTGTTACTAACGTTCCGGTAGAAATTGATTGGCAAAAACTAAAAAGAGAACCGACTAATTGGACCAAAGTTATCCCGCTTTTTGAGCAACTGGAGTTTGATCGATTGATAAAAAAATACACTCCGGGTCTTGATAAAGAGGCCGTCGCAGCCGCCGTGGAAAAGAAAAGAGAAGAAATTTCCCGCTTTAATTTCCAAATGATCTCTACCGATAAGCAGCTAAATGATCTAATTAGCCAATTATCACCAGCGGCGGCTTTTGCCTTTGACGTAGAAACAACTGGCCTTGATCCGCTGACGGTCAGCCTGGTTGGCCTCTCTTTTTCCGTCGCTAACCAGAAGGCCTGGTACATTCCGATTGGACATAATGGGACCAAAGAACAGTTATACAAGAGTAAAGTTTTGGATAAATTGCAGCCCCTCTTTCTCTCTGATAAATTAAAAATCGGTCATAACATAAAATATGATATCGAAGTTTTGCAGAACCAGGACTTAAAAATCAGCGGCCCCATTTTTGATACGATGGTTGCCGCCTATTTGCTCGATCCGACGAGTAACGCTTATGCTCTAAAAAAACTTGCCCGGCAATTTCTCGGCCGGGACATGATCAAACTGGATGAATTGATCATCACGGATGAAGCCGGGACAAATTTTGCCGACGTCAATCCAGAAGTTGCCGCCGATTACGCTTGCTCTGACGCCGAAGCCACCTTTAGCCTCTATGAAATTTTTAGTCTGGCGCTGAAAGCGCAAAAACTGAATCAACTGGCAACTGAAGTGGAAATGCCGCTGATTGAAGTTCTCGTCGCCATGGAAAGCAACGGAGTAAAAGTTGACGCTCAACTACTGAAACAAATGTCGGAAGAAATTTATCTTGCTCTAAAAGATCTAGAAACCCAGATTTTTGCCATCTCCGGAGAGGTCTTTAATCTCAACTCACCCAAGCAATTGGCTAATATTCTTTTTAATAAGCTGATGTTACCGGTGATAAAGAAGACAAAAACCGGCGCGTCAACAGATTCTGAAGTATTAGAAGAATTGGCCGCTCAAAAATTTGAGATCGCCGAAAAACTGCAGGATTATCGCCAACTGGCCAAGCTGAAATCAACTTATTTCGACGTTCTTCCAACTTTAGTTAATCCCAAATCAGGTAGAATTCACACCTCTTTTAACCAAACTATAACAGCCACCGGTCGTCTTTCCAGCTCTAATCCCAATCTGCAAAATATTCCCATTAAAAGCTCCTGGGGAAAAAGATTACGCCAGGCTTTTATTCCGGAAGAGAAAGGTTGGCAGATTGTTGCCGCTGATTATTCACAAATTGAATTGCGCATCCTGGCCCATTTGAGCCGCGACACCAACTTGGTTGCCGCTTTTAATGAAGACAAAGATGTCCACACCTCAACCGCCGCTCACGTTTATGGGATTACCGAAGAACAAGTCACTAAAGAGATGCGCTCCGCTGCTAAAGCTATTAACTTTGGGATAATTTACGGTATCTCCGACTTTGGTCTGGCTAAACAATTAAAAATTAAAAAGACAGAAGCCGCCCAATTTATTGAGAATTATTTTAAGCAGTATCCAGGAGTCAAAGAATTTATCGACTCGACCATAAAACAAGCCAAGGAAAAAGGCTATGTTACAACCATGTTGGGCAGAAAACGCCCAATGCCCGACATTAATAGCCCCAATCAGGGCCTGCGTTCGTTTGCGGAAAGAACTGCCATCAACACCGTCGTGCAAGGCACAGCGGCTGACATGATCAAGGTCGCGATGGTCCGCATTAACCTCCAACTTCAAACTTCAAACCTCAAAACAAAAACGCTTCTTCAAGTGCATGATGAATTAATTTTTGAGGCGCCGGAAAATGAAGTTGGAAGTTTAAAAAAGATTATTGAAACAGAAATGATTGGTGCACTAAAGCTTTCTGTGCCGATCAAAGTTGATATCAGTGTTGGGAAAAACTGGGCGGAGGCGGGGTAAGCTAATTAATTATTTATAGATATCTCCTCGACTCCCAATAGCATGAACTACAATCTTTTTCTCATTCTGATAAATATCATAAATAACACGGAAGTCCCCAATTCTTAAACGAAAACTGCCTTTTAGCTCACCATGCAGCTTTTTGCCAAAAAAAGGCTTAAGAATAAGAGAATCAAACGCTTGAGAAATTTGATCTTGGAGGTATTTTGGTAATTTTTTAAATTTTTTAGCCGCTGATTTGTGGATAACCAATTGATACATCGGTTTTATTTCTTTAATTCAGCCCAAGGAATAAAATCAGAAAACTTTTTAGCTCTCCAGGCTTTCTTTGATTGTTTCACTGATTTGATTAACTTCTTATTATTCATAATGTCTTCTTCTAAATCCTTTTCCCGCAAAAAATCAACAAATTCTGCTAAGGCAGGCAAAGTTTTGGCCGGCATGATTTTTATTTCCTTAATTATTTCTTCTTTTAATAGAATAGGATTCATCTCTCACCTCGTGAAAATTGTAGCATATTGATTGTTCATTTAGCAATGCACAAAAAACTGGGCGAAGACAGGGTAAACTTTAGCGCTTGACGTCTCTAAGCGGATAGATATCAGCCTCCATCCCTCTGTCAAACAAATATTTCTGCGAATTTGCCCGCATCTCCGCTGCCAATGGAGCATATTTTGCCACAATGTGGACACGAACAGCTTTAGGACCTTGCAATGAAAAAACTATTTCGACAGAATTACAACCAGTTGTCCTGGCCTTTTCAGCAAAAGAGGCATAAAGCTCCGGATGATCCGCAAAAGACCTAAGGGAGCTAGTTAAAGGCTCAAACCTTTTATTTGTATCGTCATATCTTAAAGCCAAGGCGCCAGTTACACAGATTTTGATATTCATCCCCGCGAAACCAGAGGCCAATTTCTCTCTGGTAAGATGCTTTCTCATTAATGTTCCAAGCTCCAACGGCATAACAAGGAAAGATGTCTCCCTGGGCACCTCCGAAAGATTTCCCATCCTGGGGACAGCGCCCCTATCCCTTATTCGCGGTCCTACCATGCTCCTACCCCTATTAACAGTTGGCAACTCGAAATCGAAATGCGGCGGTTTCGGCGGTTTGGGCCCAATTCTAACCATGTTATTTTACCTCCTGTTTCTCTTACAAGATTTATCGTTACATTTTTCAAGAAATTTCACTTTTTCTTTATTTCTCTGTATAATTAGTTCATGCTCACGAAAGAAAATCTCGAAGAACTCCTGGCTACTGCTCTGCGCAATGGCGGCGACTTTGCGGAAATTTTTATTGAAGATACAACGGCTACTTCCTTGGTTTGCGAAGATAACAAAATCGAAAAAATCAGTTCAGGGACTGATTCTGGAGCAGGAATCAGAGTCATCTATGACCGTGAAACGGCCTATCTGGGGACAACTGATACAACTTTCGCCAGCCTAAGAGAAACCGCCTTAAAACTTTCCTCGTCGATTAACACTACTAAACGAAAACATGAAATAAACTTAAAGCCAACCATTCCCCACCTCCTCTCACGCGTCAAGATTCGTCCCCACGAAGTTCCAATCGACGAAAAAGCAGCTCATGTCCTTTTGCTCAATAGAATCGCCCGCGCTCATGGCCCACAGATCAAACAAGTTTCAGTCAACTATGCTGATTCTAACCAAGCCGTGACGATTGCCAATTCTGACGGCATTTATGTTGAAGATAATCGGATTCGAACTCGCTATTTCGTTAACGTTATCGCCGAGAAGAATGGCGTTTTGCAAACAGGCTACGAAGCTCCCGGCGGCACGGTCGGCTTCGAACTCTTTGAACTATATCCACCGGAAGAATTCGCGAATAAAGCCGCGGAACGGGCCATCAGAATGCTTGACGCCCCCCACGCTCCCGCCGGTAAAATGACGGTTGTTTTGTCAGCCGAGGCAGGAGGGACGCTAATCCATGAAGCCTGCGGACATGCCCTGGAAGCCGACTTTATAATGAAAGGGACCTCAATCTTCGGCGGACGTATTGACCAGCAGGTCGCCTCCCCATTGGTTACAGTTATTGATGATGCCACCTTACATGGTAAATTCGGCTCCCTGGCTTTTGATGACGAAGGGACTCCCGGACAGAAAACAGTTTTGATTGAAAATGGGATACTTAAGGGCTACTTGACCGACCATTTTACCTCCCCCTATGTCGGCAAAAGTAAAAGCGGCAACGGGCGGCGCCAAACCTTCCGCTCGATCCCCCAACCTCGGATGACCAATACAATGATTGCTCCCGGAGAGACCGATCCGGAGGAGATCATAAATTCAGTTCGTGATGGACTGTTTGTTAAACGGATGGGAGGGGGACAGGTAGATGTTACTAACGGCGATTTTGTTTTTGAGGTTACAGAAGGTTATTTAATCGAAAATGGCCGGATCAAACATCCTGTTCGCGGCGCAATCATTACCGGCAATGGCCCTTGTGTTTTAGAAATTATCGATATGGTCGGTAACGATCTCGGCTGGCAGACAGGGGTGTGCGGTAAATATGATCACGCTCCGGTCGGCGACGCCCAACCAACCATCAGAATTCCCGAAATTATTGTCGGCGGAAGGATGTTCGGCCAGAAGGAATCAACCAAGAGGGAAATCACCGGCCCAAAGCCGATCTAAAAACACCTTCCACGGTAAAATTTCAATATCATGTTCCATAAGTCGCGGTTCTTCTTCCAAGCACACTATTATGGCCTTACGCGCTGGAGCATCTTCAAGCAAAGATAACAAAGGACGTAAATCATAACCATTGACTCGAGCGGAACTTTTCACTTCAATAACAAGATCTTTTTCCCCTAAGATGAAATCAACCTCCTGTCCCGTACTGATGCGCCAGAAGCTGATTGGCAGGTCAGGGTTTTTGTATGCCTGATAAGCCCTGATTTCCATAAGGATATAATGTTCAAAAGATTTGCCAAATTCAGCACTGCCTAGACGAGGCTGTCGCCGAGCAAGATAATTGGCTACGCCGACGTCAAAGAAATAGAATTTTTCAGTAAGGATCATCCGACGGTTTTTTGAGCTTTTCCATGGAGGGAGGCGGAAGCCTAAATAAGTATCTTCGAGGATATCAAAATAATTGCGCACGAGCCGGGCGGAAACTCCTGTTTCTCTGGCAATGTTGGCATAATTTAGAAGTTCACTGCTGGTAATGGCAGCCACCCGAAGAAAATCGCGGAAGGCGGGAATGTTTTGGGTGACGGCTTCAGCCGCAATTTCTTCTTTTAGATAATCGGCGACATAAGCGCGGAGTTCTTCAAGCGGGTTGTTAGCAAGATAATGGGATGGAAGCAGTCCCGAGACCATAATTTGTTCTATCTCCATCCCCTCTACTTCTAAGGCAGAAAGGGGAACCATTATGCGGCGCCAGGCTCGTCCCCCAAGAAGATTAGCGTGTCCGCGCCGAAGTTTTCGGGCGCTCGATCCTGTCAATAAAAACGATCGATCCTTGTTTTCGATCAACCAATGAACCTCATCTAAAATAGAGGGGATTTTTTGGACCTCATCAATCACAATTATTCCTTCATGATTTTGATAGCGCTCTCGCAGTAAAGATGGCCTGGAGGCATATTGGGCAAAAACATCAGTTTTGAGAAAGTCAATAACGGTTGCATTCGATAAATGATGACGAATCCAATAGGTCTTTCCAACTTTTCTGGGACCCCAGAGAAAAGCTGACTTTTTTGGTGGTAAATCCAGGGAAAAGAGCCTTTTAATAATCTTACGCATAATGGTATATTATCCGGATAATGAACAAATGTCAAGCTCTTTATTATTAAGAACATTGTTGGCCATTTTTAGC
>JACRKQ010000094.1 GCA_016219705.1 Candidatus Saganbacteria bacterium
CAAAATATTAACTTGTGTTCTTTATGGCGCCACTATGTTTTACCACTTTGGCTTCGACCATATAAACAACATCCTCGGCAATATTTGTCGCATGATCAGAAATCCGTTCTAAATGCCTGGAAACAAGTAAAAGAGGAATGGCTCTCGTCACGGAATTAGAATCTTTAATCATCAGTGCCACCAATTCATCATGTACCAGGTCCCTCAACCGGTCAATTTCCCGCTCTTTATCCCAAATGCCTTTTATCCGGCTCGTGTCGGAATTAACAAAAGCCTCCAGCGCCATCTTGAGCGCCTCTTGCGACAACTTAGCCATTTTCGGAATATCAATTAACGGCTTAAGCAATGGCTGTTCCGCCAATTCAATCGTCCTCCCCGCAATATCTTCAGCCAGATCGCCAATCCTTTCTAAATCTGTTGCAATATGCATCGCGGTTGTCACAAATCGTAAATCGTTGGCTTTGGGTTGCTGAAGAGCGATTAAATTAATGCATTTTTCGTTAATTTCTAATTCGATCCGATCTATATTAACATCGCCTTTTATAACCGTCTTAGCCAGATTTTTATCCCGATTTTTTAACGACTCTACTGATTGAAAAATTGCAGCTTCTACCAAGCCACCCATTTTCAATAAATTTTCTTTTAAATCATTTAATTTTACCTCAAAAGCGCTGCTTTGATGTTCCATTTAACCAAACCTCCTTGCCGTGAGCTAGCCAAACCTCCCTGTCACATAATCCTCCGTCCGCTTATCAACCGGTGCGGTAAATATTTTTTTCGTAACATCAAATTCTATCAGATCACCAAGTAAAAAGAACCCGGTGAAATCTGCCACCCTGGCCGCCTGTTGCATATTATGAGTTACAATGACTATCGTTAGATCTTTTTTTAGTTCATGAATCAACTCTTCAATTTTTCCGGTTGAGATCGGATCTAACGCGGAACATGGTTCATCCAATAAAAGGACTTCCGGTTTTACTGCCAATGCCCGCGCAATACACAATCGCTGCTGTTGTCCACCGGACAAACTAACACCGGGCTTATCCAAGCTATCTTTAGTTTCATCCCAGAGAGCAGCTTGCTTTAGTGATCTTTCCACTCTCTCCCCCAGCTCATGGCGCGAAAATCTCCCATAGAGCTTTATCCCAGCTGCGACATTATCATAGATGCTCATGGTAGGAAAAGGAGTTGGTTTTTGAAAAACCATTCCGACTTTTCTACGCAACACAACTTCATCAAATCCGGAACGTAAAATATGTTCTCCGTCCAATAAAATATCCCCGCTGGACCTAGCGCCATTGACTGTTTCATGCATCCGATTAAGGCAGCGGACAAAAGTTGATTTTCCACAACCAGAGGGCCCAATGATTGCCGTCACCAAATTCTCATAAATATTCATGTTAATTTCTTTTAGGGCCTGCTTGTCCGTAAACCAGGCATTCAATTTCCTGGCAACTATCTTTTCTTTTAGCTTATCCATATTGCACCCGCCGGGAAAATTTTCTTACCAACAGAGTCACCCCCAATATTGTAAAGATCAGGATCAAGGAACCGGCCCAGGCCTTAGCATGCCAGTCGTCAAAAGGCGAGATTGCATAATTGAAGACCGTCACAGTCATGGAAGCCATCGGCTGATCAAGTCGCAGGTTCCAGTATGGCGTGTTAAAAGCTGTAAAGATCAGAGGGGCCGTTTCCCCTGTAATCCTGGCCACCGCCAGCATTATACCCGTAAAAATCCCGCTCCAGGCAGTGCGAAAAATAATGCGCAGGGTCACTTTCCAGGTGGGAATACCCAGCGCCAATCCGGCCTCATAAAGAGAGCGCGGCACCATTTTGATCATCTCTTCCGTCGTCCTGACGATTGTCGGGACCATAATCATGCCCAAGGCGAACCCGCCGGCCAGAGCCGAAAACCTCCCCATACGTACCACAATTAAAGTATAAGCAAACATACCAATCACTATCGTGGGGATGCCAGCCAGGACATCCGCCGCGTAACGGACAAATAATCCGCGCTTGCCGTCACCAAATTGAGCCAGCCAAATGCCACCCAGAATACCGATCGGCAAACCAACACTGCAGGCGAGGAGGATCAAGATCAACGTGCCGACAATCGCGTTCCCCATCCCACCGCCAGCCTCACCCACCGGGGTCGGCAGTTTATAAAATAAATCGAGGTTTATGGCCCCGATCCCCTTGATAAAAACATGACTGATCACTAACAATAGAGGCAAAACAGCAATCGCCGTACAGCCAAAAACTGACCATAAAAAAATCTTCTCTTTAAATTTTCTTAAAGAGTATTGCTTTTGCCAACCGTTTTCCATATTAACAACCTCGCTAAACCATTTACGATCAAAGTAACAAATAAGAGGACCAGCCCCAGCTCAACCAGGGCGGAAACATATACACCGGAAGAGGCTTCCGCAAACTCGTTGGCGATTACTGAAGCCAGCGTGTAGGCCGGAGCAAAGATGGAAGCCGAGATCTGCGGCCGATTGCCTATCACCATGGTCACGGCCATAGTTTCGCCCAGAGCTCGCCCCAACCCCAGAATAATCGCCCCCATGATTCCCGAGCGGGCCGGACCAAAAACTGCCAGTTTGATCGTTTCCCAGCGTGTCGCTCCCAGAGCCAGAGCTGACTCTTTTAAGATATTGGGCACTGATTGGAAGACTTCCCGCGAGATTGCGGCAATCGTCGGGAGTATCATTATTGCCAATATCACGCCACCAGAGAACATGCTCAAACCAGAAGCCGGTCCCTGAAAGATCGGTAAAAATCCTAAAACTGATCTTAAGGCTGGCTGAACATAATTAGCCAGCCACGGCCCCAGGACAAATATTCCCCATAAACCATAAATGATCGAAGGGATAGCCGCCAACAGTTCAATCATGACGGCCAGATATTCTTTAAACTTTGAGCGGGAAACTTCCGCTAAGTAGAGGGCAGCTCCCAGCCCAAGAGGGACAGCAATGATCAGCGCAATCAGCGAAGAAATCAGCGTTCCATAGATGTAGGGAAGCGCTCCAAACAGCTCCTTAA
Organism: Candidatus Saganbacteria bacterium; assembly: GCA_016219705.1. Lineage (GTDB taxonomy): Bacteria > Margulisbacteria > WOR-1 > O2-12-FULL-45-9 > O2-12-FULL-45-9 > JACRKQ01. The sequence goes on from JACRKQ010000094.1 coordinate 3,046, forward strand.
CCGGGTCCCAGCTGGATGAAAAAATAAACCCGACCCCAGAATGAGAGATAGAAGGCATGGCCTGACCGAGCAAAATAATCACCAGCAATAAAAGCAGAACGGGGATGCTTAGCGCGAACAAAAATGTAATTGTTCTGAACCAGGCATCCCCCGTTCTCTGCATCATTATCTGCATCATTAATAGTTAACCGACTTTACAGCGGCTAAAACCTTAGCTTGCAGGCTGTCCGGCAGCGGCGCGTATAAGAGTGGCTCGGCAAATTTTTGACCGGTCGTCAACGACCAGGTCAGGAAATCAACTAAAACTTTACCTTTCTCCGCATTCCTCTGTTGTTTTTGCACCAATATCCAGGTCAACCCGGAAATAGGATAGGAATTCACGCCAGCAGCATTAGTGATATCTACCCGAAAATCAGCCGGCATTTTTTTCATAGCCCCTGCCGCCGCGGACGAAGTCGAAGCAATGGTCGGCTTAACAAATTTTCCGGCCCGATTTTTCAAAGCAATCACCGGTAAATTATTTGACATCGCGTATGAGAGCTCAATATAACCGATCGCGCCTTTGTTGACCTTTATTATTCCTGTCACACCCTCATTACCCTTGCCCCCAACTCCCGCTGGCCAGCTTAAAGCCTTGCCGGCACCAACTTGAGAGGCCCAGTCAGAACTAACCTTGGCCAGGTAGCTGCTGAAAATGGAAGTTGTTCCGCTACCGTCGCTGCGGTGGGCAACCAGAATATCATCTTCCGGCAACTTCACCCCGGGATTGAGCGCGACAATCGTCGCATCATTCCACTTTTTAATTTTCCCCAGAAAGATATCAGCCAACACATCGGCATCGAGTTTAAGTTCAGAAACTCCTGGCAAATTGTAGCTAATTGCGACTGCCCCCATTACAGTTGGGACATGCAAAACATTTCCTCCGACTTTGGCGATCTCACTATTGGTCATCGGCGCATCAGAGGCGCCAAAATCAACCGTCCCCGCTGTAAACTGGCTTATCCCACCCCCGGAACCGATGGACTGATAATTAATTTGCACGCCGGTTTCCTTATTGTACTCATAGATCCATTTAGAATAAATTGGATAAGGGAACGTTGCGCCGGCGCCGTTAAGCGTTAGGGCCAGAGACATTCCGGCCAACAGAAATAAACCAAAACAGGCTGTCAATAATCTTTTGAACATTTTACTTTTTAACATTTTTTATTCCTCCTTTTACATTACGATCGAAGTATTGAACGACAGAATGCTGGTGACTGCGCCATTGCCAGTCTGTGAATTCTGAATATCAAGCGCTAAGTTCAGATCTTTGGTCCAATCGTAGGTCACCCCATAAAATGTTTTTTTATTCTCGTTATTATCAACATTGCTATCAGGATCATAATAATCGGCGCGAATAAAGAGGTTATAACCATTCATAACAGAGAACAGGCCGCCAATGTTTAATACTCCGCCCAGGCTGTACCCCATTATCGATTTAGCGCTCTTTGAACCTTTAAAGTATTCACCGTAAGCCCGGACTAATTCGTGCTGGTAGCCAAGTCCAAGCCCTGCTTGTTTGGCGCTAGCAGGCAAATTTAGGGCCGTATCAAGGTCATTGACATGGCCAAACACCCCTAAAATTATTTTTCCAGCGTTCTCATTACTATATAATGTCGAATTGAGGCGCACCCCCGCCGCTTTTTGAGCGTTGCTTTCATTAGTCGCGTAGCCGGTACCGTTTAACAAGGTGGCCTGATATTCCACTTCCGGTAAACTACCAAGAGTAAATTTGCCCAATGCGCCCAGACCAAAATCGGAGGAACTCATAACTCCTTCATTATCTAACAAGCTTTTAGCAATAAAACGAAGGCCCAACACCTTGTCCGCCCAATCAATCCAGACTGTATGCTGTAAACCAAGCTTAGCCGTTAAATTAAAGGGGATAAATTGCGCTTGAGAAACATTGACCGGCATTTCGACATAAGCGTATTTAAGGTAATCAAACAAATTCTGCTTGGCCGCCCCGGAGATCCTGGAAACGTCGAGGGTCACACGGGCATTCGCATTACCGTCAATTTTCTTCTTAAAATCAAGGTAAGCCCTGTCAATATCAAAGTTTGACACTTTAGTGAAACTCCCGCCCAAATTATAATTTTGCCAGCGGAAGAATATTGTTGAACCGACTTTAACGTCACTGTTATCGGCTTTAACCTTATCGATCTGATTTTTAAGCTCGGTCAAGGCTTTATTGGTCTCCTCCTTCAGATCAGCAATCTGCTCGTCATTATTGGCAACCTCAACAAACGCTGCTTGCGGCACAACTTTTGCTTCCAGCGTCACAATCGACGATTTTGTCTTCACGACCTTTTTAGCTAGACCGAAGGCCTGACCGGAACAGAGCAAACCAGCAACAACCAACAACACAAAACAAAGAATCATTTTTCTAGACATTTTTTACCTCCTGTTAAATAAATCATGCTAACAGTATCGCTTATTTATATTAAGAGAATGTGAAAAAAATGTTACAAGGAGGTAAACTTATAGAAGGCGAACGGCTAATTGGGCCTAATTCTTATGATTATCCACCCATTCTTCAATTTTCTGCTTAATTTCATCTCTGATTATCCGAGCATTGTCCATGACCGCTTCTTTCGTCCCTGAAAGCGCGGCCGGATCGGCAAAACCCCAGTGCAACTGCTCAATTGCTCCGGGAAAAATCGGACACATTTCATTACTTGCCGCATCGCAGACCGCAATTACATAATTATATTTCTTCCCCTGTTTATAAAAATCAAAAACACTTTTGGTTTTATTGTTAGAAATATCAATCCCGATCTCTTTCATTACCTCAATAACGATGGGATTAAGCACTCCCGGTTCCAACCCGGCGCTTTCCACCTCAAACCTGTCACCCCCAACCTGCTTAAGAAAAGCCTCCGCCATTTGGCTCCGCGCCGAATTATGAATACAGATAAACAAAACTCTAATTTTTTCCATGGCAACTCCCTTCCATCCGTCTCACGACATTAACCAACCCAATCATCACCGGAACCTCGATTAGAGGACCAATAACGGCCGCAAAGGCCTGGCCGGAATTTAGGCCAAATACAGAAACAGCCACGGCAATCGCCAACTCAAAATTATTGCTGGCGGCGGTAAAAGAGAGAGTTGTCGCTTTTTTTTGACCGGCGCCAGCCCTTTTGCTAATGAAAAAACCAATAAAAAACATCACCACAAAATATATAAGAAGAGGAATCGCGATCCGCAACACATCAAAAGGGATCTGAATTATTAGCTCCCCTTTAAGACTGAACATCACAAAGATAGTAAAAAGCAAAGCAATAAGTGTTATTGGACTAATCCTCGGGATAAATTTATCTTCATACCACTGCTTGCCTTTTACTTTAATTAGAGAAAATCTGGTAATAATACCGGCCAAAAAAGGAATCCCTAGATAAATAAACACGCTCTTTGCTACCTCTGTAATGGAAATATTTACAATGGCACCCTTTATGCCCAAAAATCCTGGCAAATAGGTAATAAAAATCCAGGCATAAGCACTATAAAATAAAACCTGAAAAATACTGTTAAAGGCCACCAGGCCAGCCGCATATTCTGTGTCTCCGTCCGCCAGATCATTCCAGACAATCACCATAGCAATACAGCGGGCAATCCCGATCAAGATAAGGCCCACCATATATTGCGGTTGGTCACGCAAAAAAATAATTGCCAAGAAAAACATAAGGAGAGGACCAATAAGCCAGTTTTGGACCAGAGAGAGCAAAAGAACTTTTACATCGCCAAAAACCGTTAGTAATTCTTCGTATTTAACTTTCGCCAAGGGAGGAAACATCATCAGAATAAGGCCTATGGCAATAGGAATATTGGTCGTGCCAGATTGAAACCTATTCCAAAAACCGACGATTCCGGGGATAAAATAACCGGCCGCAACCCCCAGAAACATGACCAAGAAAATCCACAGAGTAAGATACCGATCCAGGAAGGACAATTTATTATTCGTTTGCGCATTCATATTATACAGTTCCTAAAGATTATTACTTTCACAGTAAAAGCAACGAAAACATAGTCGCAATCCCCAGCAGAATAAAAAGAAACTGCAGGAGAGCGCGGCGGCCAGACTGCTCATCATGGAGAAAAGGGATAAGGTCAGACCCCGCCATGTAGATAAAACCACCGGCAGTTAGCGGTAAAACAAAAATCGAATAATTCTTAATGTACGGTCCGAGAATCAAAGTAATAATTGCTCCCAGGATCGCCAATAATGCCGAAGCGAAATTAAATAAGAGCGCCCGCTGGACCGATAAGCCGCTATGAATTAAAACGCCAAAATCACCAATTTCCTGGGGAATCTCATGGAGGACAACAGCCACGGTTGTTGCCAAACCCACAGGAAAGGAGACCATAAAGCTAGCGGCCACGACCATGCCATCAATTAAATTATGAACTCCGTCACCAACCAAATTCATAAAAACCACCGGATGGGGATGTTTTTCTGTCGTCGGATGATGACAATGGCGCCAGAGAATAAATTTTTCCAGAATAAAAAATAATAGTATACCTGTCAAAACCAGAGCCGGAACAATCACACCAGACCCAAGTTTTTCCGAAGCCTCCGGAATTAAATGAATAAAAGCGTCGCCAAAAAGAGCGCCGACAGCAAAACTGACCATAAAGAGAATCAGCCTGGCCAGACGCTCTTTTTTTATGGCCAGGGTAAAGATGCCGAGGAGAGAAACCAGGCTGATTAAGACGACCGCAATAAGAGAGCTAAACCAAATTATCATCATTCAAGACTATGCCTCTCCCTTAAACATAATGCGAAAAATATTTATCAAAGCTAAGGAGAGCAGCGCTTCAACCGCTCCGACAACCATATGGATTTTAAGCATCGCCGGTATAATAATTAAAAACGGAAGAGCGCCAGACAAGCCGAGTTCCAGCGCGCAAGCCAAAGCCGCTGACACGACTGAAAACCAGGCCGCGATAATTATGGCTGTCCATTCCGGTAAAATCTTTTTCAATAGATAATATAAGCCGAACCCCAGTATCGGACCAACGATCGCCATATTGATAATATTGGCGCCCAGAGCGATAAGCCCGCCGTCTTTTAAGAAAATTACCTGGGCCAGCATCACCACCGCCATAATAATTGTGCCGGCCAAAGGCCCCAGTATTACCGCCGCTAAAAAACCGCCGATTAGATGCCCTGAAGTCCCGCCGCCCACGGGGAAATCACACCTTTGCGCAATAAAGATCAAAGAGCCAACCATGCCCATTTTATAAATCAACCGCTCGCCGGTTGCCGTCAGCCTACGCTTAAATCCGCTGATAACATTGCCAACTCCTTGGCCTGATGCGGCTAAAACTTCTGCCGGCGCTAAAGCCGTTATCGTCTCCATAATTTTCGCCAGGGAATAACTTAGCGCGGCAATGGCCGCGCTAATCAGGCCGGTAGAAATTTTGGGGTCAAGCAATCCATCAGGAATGTGCATGGGCCCCATAGTAACATGGGTAAATTAAATGGTCAATTCAGCGATTGGCCAAGGGAAAATCCAATGTAAATTCCGATCCTCTCCCCGGCGTACTTGTCACCGCGACCGAACCATTATGGAGATTCATGACATGTTTAACAATCGCCAATCCCAGACCCGTGCCGCCTAAATCGCGGGCACGGGCTTTGTCAACGCGATAAAAGCGTTCGAACAAGCGCGGTAAATGTTCGGCCGAAATGCCAATGCCGGTGTCAGAGATTGTGATTTTGACCGCGTCGCTCAAAAACTCGCAATTGATGCTGATCTTCCCTCCGGCATCGGTGTAATTGAGCGCATTATCAAGCAGGTTTAAAAAAGCATGATAGAGGTGGTCCTCAATACCCAGGATCGTAAAATTTTCACCGCGGCACATTTTCTCGATCCGCACATTTTTTTTATGCGCTTTTTCCTGGACTGTCTCAATCGCCCGTCGCAAAATCTGTTTTAAATCAACCGGCGAAAAAGGGATCCGCTCTCTTTTTGTCTCCAGGCGGGAAAGAGTCAAGATGTCGTCGATTAAAGCCGAAAGGTTACCGGCGTGCTTATCAATTTTACGCAGAAAATCGCGATTGTGTTTTTGATCATTAATCGCCCCGCCCAGCAGGGTCTCAACAAAACTGCGGATCGCCGTCAGCGGGGTCTTTAATTCGTGGGAAACATTAGCGATAAATTCTGTGCGGTAATTCTCTAACTTTTTTAGTTCGGTGATGTCATGTAAAACCGTGACCACGCCTAAAATCTCTCCCTTATTTCCCAGGATCGGTCCGGCTTGAGCCAAAAAAACGCCCTGGAGCGGAGTTATGGTCGTAATTTCCGCACTGATCTTACCGCCGCTTGCCAGCGCCCGGCTAAAAAGGTCGGCAATTTCATTGTTGAAAAGGCTCTCCCGCGGTGTTTTCCCCAACACCTGCGGTTCCAAAAAATTAAAAATTCGCTCCGCCGCCGGATTGGCGAAAGTTAAGCGGCCATTATTATCGACCGCAATCACCGCCTCCGACATACTTGATAAGACGATGGTCAGCCTCCCTCGTTCAGCAGATAGAGCGGAAATATTATCTGACAGGCGGCGTCTCATCTCCGTCAGAAGTTTTTCTGATTTGCCGCGGGAAAAGAAATTAAACAAATTTATATCCTACTCCGCGCAAGGTGATTAGATGTTTGCCGGCTTTTCCTAATTTTTCCCTTAAGCGCCGCATATGGACGTCAACTGTGCGCGTTTCAATCGCCACTTCCACCCCCCAAACAGCATCCAAAAGCCGGTCACGGGAATAGACTTTCTCTTTATTCCTGGCCAGGTATTCCAGCAATTGGAATTCTTTAGCCGTCAAGACAACTTTTTTCCCCAGGACTTTTACTTCGTGGCGGTCGGGATCAATTTCCAGGTCAGGAAAATGAATGGATGATCGGTTTATTTCTTTTTGCTGGCCCAAGCGACGCAGAACAACTTTTACGCGCGCCACCAATTCTTTCAGGCTAAAAGGCTTGGTAATATAGTCGTCAGCTCCCAGTTCCAGCCCCACAACCCGATCTGTTTCTTCCGCTTTAGCGGTTAAAATAATGATGGGAATACCGGCGATAGCGGGATCATTTTTCAGCCGGCGGCAGACGTCCAAACCGTCGATGCCTGGCAGCATTAAATCAAGGATCAGCAAGTCGGGGCGTTTTTCGCGGATTTTTTTTAGCCCGCTCAAACCGTCAGAAGCAATGACAACTTTAAAACTTTCTCTTTTTAAGTTGTACTCGATCGCCTGGGCAATATCTTTTTCATCTTCAATAATCAGAATTTCGGCCATAAGTTAAGCCAGACCGTATTTTTGCAGCTTATATCCCAATATTCGTTCGGTGAGACCTAAAACCCTGGCCGCCTGGCGCTGCGTTTTGTGCTGCTGCAAGGCTTCTTGGATTTTTTGTTTTTCAACCGTCGCCACGATTTCCGGCAAGGTCGCGCCGGCTAATTTTATGTCCAACGCGCTGGGATTTAAGCTCGTCGGTAAATCTTTGGGTGAAATTAAATCTTTTTGGCAGACAATGATAGCATACTCAATGACATTTTCCAACTCGCGGATATTTCCCGGCCAGTGGTAGGCCATAAGCATATTCAAAGCGGCTCGATTAAGGCCGGTAATTTTTTTGTGGTTTTCTTGATTGAATTTTGTTATAAAATGCCCGGCTAACAGCGGCAAATCAGCTTTGCGCTCGCGCAGCGGCGGCAGGATAATTGGAAAAACATTGATCCGATAGAATAAATCTTCACGGAATTTGCCATCCTTTACCATGATCTCAAGGTTGCGGTGCGTAGCGCAAATTATCCGCACATCAATTTTTACGGTCTGTGTCCCGCCCAACCGCTCGAACTCTTTTTCTTGGAGGACGCGCAGGAGTTTAATCTGAGTCGCCGGGGTTAAATCTCCTATTTCATCCAAAAAGATCGTCCCCTCATTGGCCAGCTCAAAGCGTCCCATTTTACGTTCCGCTGCGCCGGTAAAAGCCCCTTTTTCGTAACCAAAAAGCTCTGATTCTAAAAGATTCTCCGGCAACGCCGCGCAAGCAACCTTGACAAAAGGTCGATCGGCGCGCGGGCTGCTATAATGTATAGCGGCGGCAACCAGCTCTTTGCCGGTGCCGGATTCGCCGCGAAGAAGGACCGAAGCCTGGGTTTGCGCCACTTGCCGCGCCGCTTCCAAAACTTCCTGCATAATTGCCGTGCCGTAAATTACGTTGCCAAATTTATATTTACCTTTTAACTGCTGCCGCAATTTAACATTTTCCGCCAGGACAGCTTGTTTATCGCGCTCCGCTAACTCCCGTAAGCGAACCCCTTGGCCAACCATAGCCGCAATGATCAATAAGAGATTGATATCTTCTTCGTAAGAGACATCGCCCTTAAATAGGTGATCGACAGAGAGCGCGCCAATTGCTTTATTTCCGACTTTAATCGGCACGCAGAGAAAAGCGAATTTACGGTTTTTTAAATCTTTGCGCGCCTGGGTGCGGTTAAGAAAGAGCGGTTCCGCCTCAATATCCTGGACAACCATGGGTTCGCCGGATTCCACAACCTTGCCGGTAATCCCTTCGCCAATCTTATATTTGCCGCGTTCTTTTTCCTGCTTCGTCAGCCCTTGGGCGACTTCGATGCGCAGTTCATTGGTGAAAGGATCGACCAGGGTAATTGTGCCGCGCTCCATCGCTAAAGAATCGGCTAAAATTTTTAAAATTGCCTGAAGATTCCTTTCCAGATCAAGCGAGGAAGACAAGGCGGCGCTTATTTCTACCAAGACCCTGACTTTTATATCAGTTGTCGTAGTCATACAATATTGTTATTTTGCTACATTATTGTATTTTTGTCAAGTTTTGATCAGAGCCAGCGCCTCGGAGCGGCTTTTCGCGTCTTGCTGGAAGACGCCGCGTAAGGCGGAGGTGGTAGTTAACGTGCCTGGTTTTTTGACCCCGCGCATCGACATACAGAGATGTTCCGCTTCGATGATAATCATGACTCCCTTTGGCTTCAGCCGCGCCATTAGGCAATCAGCAATCTGGCTGGTCAGGCGTTCCTGGACCTGCGGCCGCCGCGCAAACCCCTCCACCACCCTGATCAATTTTGATAAGCCCGTCAGGCGGCCTTTGGTGGGAATATAGACGACATGCGCTTTCCCGATAAAAGGGACTAGATGATGCTCGCACATTGAATAAAAAGGGATATCTTTGACCATAATCATCTCTTCATGATCGGCCTCATGAAAAATAGTCGCTGCTTTACCAGGATCTGCGCTTAATCCGCAGAAAAGTTCCGCATACATTCGCGCAACCCGAGCCGGAGTATCTTTTAAACCAGGCCGGGTCGGATCATCGCCTATCGCCGTCAGAATATCAGTGATCGCTTTTTCTATTTTCTTTTTATCAATCATTAAAATAATCCCCTGATTTTTCCACTTTCGCTGATATCCATATTTTCCGCCGCGGGATGTTTGGGCAATCCCGGCATCGTCATAATAGCCCCGGAGTAAGCCACAATAAAACCGGCCCCGGCGGAAGATTTAAGTTCGCGGACGGTAATCTTGAAATCGTGCGGCCGGCCTTTCAATTCTGGATTGTCCGACAATGAATATTGTGTTTTAGCGATGCAAACCGGCAAGCCGGTTAAATTATGCTGCGCCAGTAAATCCAAGTCTCTTTTCGCTTCCGCCGTAAAATCGACGCCATCGGCCCCGTAAATGAGGCGGGCAATTGTTTCAATTTTTTTCACCAAGCTAATCTTAAGTTCATATAAATAGTGAAAATGATTTTTCCCCCGACAGGCAGCCATTACCGCCCGGGCTAACGCTTGCCCACCCGCGCCGCCCTTGCCCCAAACTTCGGAAACAACGCAGGGCGCGTCCAAGCTTTCACAGCGTTTAGCGATCGCCGTGATTTCCCGCACGGTATCAGATGATTTTTTATTTATCGCGACCAGGACTGGAAGATTGAACATCCGAATATTTTCCAAATGCTTGGCAACATTGTCATACCCATTACAGGCTATCGCTTGATTAGTCACGACTAAGACAACCGCCGCCGGCTGTAATTGCCCGGCGCGGCATTTGATATCAAAAAACTTTTCCGCGCCTAAATCAGAACCAAACCCTGCTTCGGTCACCACGTAATCAGCCAATTTCAGGGCTAACTTTGTCGCGATAAGACTATTACAGCCATGGGCAATATTGGCAAATGGGCCGCCATGCACAAAAGCCGGCCCGCCTTCTAAAGTTTGAACTAAATTTGGTTTTAGGGCCTGCCACATCAGAAGAGCCATCGCTCCCTGGGCTTTAATATCACGCGCGCGTACTGGAGAACCTTGCTTATTATAGGCAATGATAATCTCACCGAGGCGCTGCTTCATATCAGTTATGCTTTGTGACAGGCAGAGTATGGCCATGACTTCCGAGGCGGCCGTGATATCAAATTGTCCGCGCAGGGATCGGTCGTTCATATCAATTGCCCGGCGCCAAACAATCCGACTCTCGTCAATTTCTAATTCATTTCCCTGGCAAATATGATTATAAAGCATCGCCGTTAAAAGATTGTGGGCCGAGGTTACCATGTGAATATCGCCGGTCAAATGAAGATTAATATCATCCATCGGCAAAACTTGGGAATAACCACCGCCGGCCGCGCCGCCTTTTAATCCCATCACCGGGCCCAGTGACGGTTCGCGGATACAGGCTAAAGATTTCTTTCCTAAACGATTAATGGCCTGGGCTAAACCGATAGTGGTGGTGGTTTTCCCTTCCCCTTGAGTGGTTGGGGTCATGGAGGTAACAAGAACTAATTTCCCGTCTTTTTTATTTTTTAACCTTTTTAACGTTTTAACGTTTATCTTCGCTTTATAGCAGCCATGAAGATCAATTTCATCGGCTGTAATGCCTAATTTTTTAGCGATTTCAGTAATCGGTTTTAGTTTAGCTTTTTGGGCGATTTCTATATCGGTTTTCATGTTTTTTCTTTCATGGGATGGAATAATAGATTATATCCTTTTAAAACACTATCGCAAAGCATTTGAACCAGATTTTTATAATCTCCCATGTCTCCTTTACTTAAGGCCAAATAATATTTATAGCGATCCCCAATTTCAATAATTGCCGGCGGAAAACCGCGACTTAAAAGCTCGGTCAACATAATAAGACGTCCCACTCGACCATTACCATCAAAGAAGGGATGAATACTTTCAAATTCATAATGGTCACGACTAACCTTTTGCATCATATCAGCCTTATAACTATTACTTTCTTTAACAAAACGTCGCATTTTAGCGGGGATCTGTTGCGCTGAAGGAAGAATTTTATCCGTATTGGTGAGATTGACATGTCCGGTCCGATATTTGCCTGGCAATTTATTATTAAAGTTATACATAACCAAAGAATGAATCTTTAAGATATATTTTTCTGTTATTTTATAATTGGGTCTGATGGTTTCCAACATATATTCGAGAGCATTGTGATGATTAACTGCCTCCAAAACCTCAAACAGTTCTTTCCCTTTTACTTTTTTACCATTAATCGCTATTTCAGTCTCTTTCAAGGTCATGCGGCTTCCTTCAATGGCATTGGAGTTATAGGTCATTAAAAGAAAAAATCGTTCCCTGATGATTTTTTCTTGGCGCAAAAGTTTTATTGGCTCCGGCAAACTTTTTTTAATTTTATAGACCCAATCAGAAAGGTCAATATGCTCTTTGAATAAGGCATCGATGTCTCTAGCTTGGCGGGGTTGAGGCTTGACGTTTCGATCCAGCCAGCGGTAGACCGTTTTATAACTGACCTCTAAGATCCGGGCCAGTTCAGAGCGGCTAAATCCAGCCTCTTTTATCAAGCGTTCCAGCTTGTATTTATCGGTTAAAATTAATTGTTTCATATTAGTGATAGGACATATGTCCTATATATTTATGTGGTTATATTATATCATATGTCCTAGTGGCTTCGAGTGGGAATTTTATGATGGGCCGGAGAAGATGGCACGGGCGATTTCTATGTTGGTTGGCATACAATTGAGTTAAATTATAACATATAAAAATTACAATTTCTGATGATTTGTGGTAAGATTCATATATGATTTTAGATCTATCCAGCTTGGAAAAAGCTATTAGTTCTTTTAACTCTGCCCTAAACGTCGCTTTGTCTAAACAGCAAATGGAGCAGATGAGCGAGGCCGCGCAAAAAGCGGTTAAAGCTGGAGTTATTCAAAATTTTGAGTTTACTTATGAATTATCCTGGAAATTCATGAAACGCCGGTTAGAAATCGATCTGGGAAGCGTTTATGTCGACGGTTTAAGCCGAAAAGAGTTGTTCCGGCTGGCAGTTGAAAATCATTTGATCGCTGATGTGGACACTTGGCTTGATTATCATGATTGCCGCAACGAAACTTCCCACACTTATGACGAAAAAACGGCCGAAGAGGTTTTCGCAGGAGCCGTAAAATTCGTAAAAGACGCTGAAATATTACTAGCCAAACTTAAAGCGAAGAATGCTTAACCTCGATCCAGATCAATTGCAGATCGTCCAAACAATTCTTGCGGAACACATTCCAGCGTGTGAAGTATTGGCTTTTGGTTCCAGGATAACAGGGAAATACAAACATTATTCTGATCTAGATATTATTATCGTAGGGCAGACAAAAATTGAACGCCGGAAATTAATCAAATTAAAAGAAGCTTTTGCGGAATCAGCCCTCCCTTTTCGCGTTGACATCTTGGATTGGCAGCGTCTTTCTTCTGAATTCAAAAAAGTTATTGAAGACAAAAAAGCGGTTAAAATTTTTCCATAGAATAAAAAAATGGAGGTGAGCGGGATCTGTCAATGACCGCTTAATTTTGACCCCCCTGACCGCCTGATTTTGACCCCCCTTGGTAAAAAAACATCCCTTCCAAAAGGGACTAAAGATCACCTTCCTTTCGTTTTTTGCCTTTTAGGCGATATGAATCGCCGTTGATC